>NZ_DAONKG010000059.1:0-11785 GCF_035406105.1 Methanospirillum sp. | reverse complement strand
CCCTTTCAGAATTCGACAAGAACCGACATTATGGATCAGCTCTCAGAACATATGGATGAGTATATAAGGAAGAAGTTGCAACCTAATAAGGCGGGCCGGTAGATCAGTGGGAGATCGCTACCTTGGCATGGTAGAGGCCGCGGGTTCAATTCCCGCTCGGTCCATCTCTTTTCTCTCATTTTGTGCACGTACCAGTATGAATACGATATACTCACACGTTCAATAATCCTGTTCTCCCTTCACCATCATCAGAACCGTTCAGCAGGAATGAATATATTATCCCGTTGATGCATACCGGCAGAGATCAAAAAGAACACACTGGTCACAGGCAGGTCTGCGTGCAGTACATACCCTGCGACCATGTAAAATAAAGAGACCATTGACTTCAGCCCAGGAATCCTGTGGAAAAAACGAAACCAGATCCGTTTCTATCCGGTCAGGGTCACTCTCATCGGTAATTCCAAGGCGCATGGACACCCGTCTCACATGGGTATCAACGGCAATCCCTGCTGTCTTTGAAAATGCATGATCAAGCACGATATTTGCTGTCTTTCTCCCAACCCCCGGAAGCCGTATCAGATCCTCCATCTCATCGGGCACTCTGCCCTGAAATTCCGTCATGACCATCTGTGATGCCGCGATGATATGTCTGGCCTTGGCATGATAAAACCCGGTCGGATGGATGATGCGCTCAACATCACGGATGTCAGCCTGAGCAAGGGCTGCACAATCTGGGTATCTGGAAAATAACTCTTTCGTGACCTTATTCACGCACCGATCCGTTGTCTGAGCAGACAGGATGGTTGCAATCAGGGTCTCATACGGATTTCTGAAGTGAAGAAATTCATCTCTGCTCTGTGAAAGATCATACTGTGACCGCAGACGGGAAAGGATACTGTCCGGATCAGCATGTTTCATAAAAGAAGATGGGGTAACGCAGATTTGAACTGCGGTCAAAGCGTCCCAAACGCTCTAGGATGGACCAGGCTACCCTATTACCCCGTGCGGGACATATGTTGAACCTGGTACCATTTATACCCTTCCTTTTTATTTTTTGAGTGGAAATGGATTTTTTCCCTGCCTGGTGACCAGTGTTCCGACAAATCTGCCCGTTTCAAGCGTTGTTTCAAGAAGTGCAGGATCACGCCCGTCCATCACGAGAAGCGGGATACCGCACCGCTCAACCATCTTCACCGCCACAATATCCATGACCGTGTTGACACCGGCCACTGCCTGCTGGCCTATCACCACACTGAGTAACTCAGCAGGTGTCATAGTATCAAACCGGGATGCCGAGGGGTCTTTGCGTGGATCGGCAGAATATATCCCGTCCACTGCGGTCAGATTGATGAAGAGATCCGCCTGTACCCGTTCGGCAAGAACTGCAGCAACCGCATCTGTTGTCTGTCCGGGTGTGATACCCCCCATCACAACAATCTTTCCTGATTCAGCAGCGCAGAGTGCTTCGGTATGATTGGTGACAACAGCCGGATATGCTGCCTCTCCAAGTGCGCCGACAAGAAGCATTGCATTGAGCCTGGTTACCATGATTCCAAGTTCATCTGAAAAGGCTTCATCTGCCTCAAAGGATCGTGCCAGAGCGATATACTGACGGGCCGTTCCCCCCCCGCCCACAACAACAAAAAGACGATGATGTACAGAAATTCTGGTCAAAACAGAGATATAAGGTTTTATATTCGGGCGATCTATGTCAGGAAGAAGCACAGATCCGCCCAGTGAGAGCACAATAGTAGGCATTCAACCTCATACGTTCACTGATAGAAACCATATAGGTTATTCAGAACCAGTACTTCATTTATAAATAACGTACCAGCCATCTTCAGAGTATCAGGATAATCATGGAAGCGCGACACTATTCCCGTGATGATGCAGGTATCATGCATTGCAATCTGTGCAATCATCACTGCAGGATTGCGGATCTGAAAACCGGCATATGTGGAGTCAGGAGATCCATACGAGGCCAGCTCATTGCTGAAACATATGGCCGTGTCTCATCAGAGGCGGTCGATCCCATTGAGAAAAAACCCCTGTATCATTTTCTACCCGGAACCCTCTCCTATTCCCTGGGCGGTGTCGGCTGTAACTTCTCATGCAGCCATTGCCAGAACTGGCACATCTCACATGCCGCTTTTGACAGTATCAGGCAAAAGACACTCTCACCAGAGGAAGGAGTAAAACGGGCGATTGCATCAGGGTCCTCCTCGATATCATGGACATACAATGAACCGACGATCTGGTTTGAGTACACACAGGATATGGCACGGCTTGCTCATCAGCAGGGACTGAAGACCATTTATGTGACAAATGGCTATATGACCGAGGATGCCTTAACCGATCTGGCCCCTGATCTTGATGCATGGCGGGTCGATATCAAGGCATTTACGGAAGAATTTTATCATAAAATCTGCCGTGCCCGGCTCCAGCCGGTACTTGATACCACAATTCGTGCCAGAGAGCTGGGGCTTCATATCGAGATCGTGCATCTGATGATTCCAGGTCTCAATGACGACCCGGTTGAAACCGGCCGTCTCATCTCCTGGGTGATTGATAACCTGGGGGCAGACACCCCGGTGCATTTTACCCGGTTCCATCCTGACTTTCAAATGCAGGAGATCCCGGCAACCCCGATCAGAACCCTTGAGCGGGCATTCCACCTCGCAAAAGAGAAAGGACTGCGGTATCCTTATCTGGGCAATGTGCCCGGTCATGAATATGAACAGACCTGGTGCCCCCACTGTAACAACCTCCTGATCGGGCGATCCGGATATTCCATCGGCCCGATACATCTGCATCAGGGAAAATGTGCCCATTGCGGGAAGGAGACCGGTATCATCACACGCATATGACTAAAGAACAGGAAACTGCCTTTTTTTGTGACCGGATGGCAGGGTCACTCTGTAAATACCTGCGCTTTATGGGATATGACTGCCGGGATGCATCTGATCTTCCCCTCGGCAACCCCCGGGAGGATACAGAGATTTTACAGATCGCACAACGTGAGAACAGGTATATTCTGACACAGGATGCTGAACTTGCACGACGGGGGGGCGATCATGCAATCCGCCTGGTATCATCAGACCTTGCCGGGCAGATCAGACAACTGGCCAAAGCCGGTCTCATTTCACCGGAGATCAGACTGACACGATGTTCCCGATGTAATGCCCTGTTACAGGAGGGGACATCACCTCATGCATCAGACACCTTCTCTCCTGATAATGCATCGCTTATGTACTGTCCGGTCTGTCATCGGCAGTACTGGGAAGGGTCACACACGAGAAATATGCGGAATCAGCTGACAAGGATGCTGCATGGAACGGAATGATATACCGTCACTTATGAATAATCAGTCCTGATTTCGTCCTGATGACCAGTGCCTTCTCTGATGATCGATCAGATAGGCCCACAAGTCCGTCAATCTCATCCGCAACAGCCTCCAGTTCATCAAATATCCTGTTTGCATCCCGGCGAATCTCCCGGATAGAATCCCGAAGGCTTCTTCCACGCAGATGAATCAGACGTCGGTCACGATACACCATGCCGGACCGTGAGAGATTTCGTAAATGATGATTTACCCGTCCCTGTGATATGGCAAGCAGTGATCCAAGTTCATCAGATGATATGCCAGCAGATTCTGATGAATGCTCCAGTATTTTCAGGATGATCTGTGTTGACAGGTTGTCAAGATCCCTGCCGGACGAGAGACCTAAGGTATCACACAGCCAGTAGATCTCTTCGATCAGGTCCTTTTTGGTCGGTCTGGGGAGGTCATGAAGGATGAGCCGCTGATGCATGGATGTGATAGGATCAGTTACTGTTGAGATCATATCAATTTTATCGAAATGATCCCAAACGTTAGAATAAAATTTATATAGAATTTTTAATCAACAATTATGTGCACATTGGATTAGAAAGGAGTAAGTGTATGGCAATCACACCAATCGGACCACGTGTCCTGATTAAACCATATAAACAGGAAGAGAAGACCAAGGGAGGCATTTACATCCCTGACTCTGCAAAGGAGAAGAAGAAACAGGGAGAAGTAATCGCCGTTGGAACTTTCGATGATGGAAAGGAACTCCCCATCAAGCCAGGAGACATCATCCTCTATGGTGGATACAGCCAGGAAGAGGTAGAACTTGACAAGGAAGAGTATGTCATCGTCGAGTTTAAGAATGTTGTCGCAAAACTGAACTAGGTGCCAGACATGTCCGCAAAACAACTCATGTTCAATGAAAACGCCCGTCATGCCCTCCTTGAAGGCGTTAACAAAGTAGCTAATACCGTAAAGATCACCCTCGGACCAAAGGGAAGAAATGTTGTCCTTGACAAGGCTGGCGGTCCGGTAGTCACCAACGACGGAGTTACCATTGCAAAAGAGATCGAACTGAAAGACAAGTTCGAGAACGTTGGTGCAAAACTCATCAAAGAAGTTGCTTCAAAAACCCAGGACACCACCGGAGACGGTACAACCACCGCAACCGTCCTTGCACAGGCCATGATCACCGAAGGTATTAAGAATATCACCGCCGGTGCCAACCCCATCGAGATCAAAAAGGGTATCATGAAGGCCGTCGATGCTGCTGTCGATTCCATCAAGGCAAAGAGCATCGAGGTAAAGGACAAGGAGACCATCAACCGTATCGCTATCATCTCTGCAAACAACGACGAGGAGATTGGGAACCTAATCTCTGATGCCATGGACAAGGTTGGATATAACGGTGTCATCACCGTTGAGAACTCAAAAACCCTTGAGACAACTCTTGAACATGTTGAGGGTATGCAGTTTGACCGTGGCTACATCTCACCGTACATGGTCACCGACCAGGAACGCCGCGTTGTCGAGTTTGAAGAGCCCTACATCCTCATCACTGACCGGAAGATCTCAAGCCTGAAGACGTTAATCCCGGTTCTTGAGATGATCGCACAAGCCGGAAAGCCACTTCTTATCATCGCTGACGATGTCGACGGTGAAGCACAGACTGCCCTTATCTTAAACATCATCCGCGGGGCAATCAAGGTCTGTGCAGTCAAGGCACCAGAGTTTGGAGATGTCAGAAAGGAAGTCCTGCAGGATATCGCAATCCTCACCGGTGGAACGGTCATCAGTGAAGAGCGGAACCTTGCCATCGAAGATGTCACCCTTGATCTCCTTGGTCAGGCACGCACCGTCAAGGTTGACCAGGACAAGACCACTATCGTCGGAGGAAAGGGTAAGAAATCAGAGATTGAGAGCCGCAAGAAGCTGATCGAGTCCCAGCTGAACATCACCGAGAAGAAGTACGACAAGACCACTCTTCAGAACCGTCTCGCAAAGCTCTCCGGTGGTGTCGCAGTCATCAAGGCAGGCGCAGCAACCGAGACTGAGGTCAAGGAGAAGAAGATGCATATTGATGACGCACTGAACGCAACCAAGGCAGCAGTCGAGGAAGGCTATGTCGCCGGTGGTGGAGTCACCCTCTTCCGTGCAATCAAGGCACTTGAGAACATCAAGGTAGACGCAGAACAGATGATCGGTGTCAACATTGTCAAGCGTGCTCTTGAAGAACCACTCCGCCAGATTGCATACAATGCCGGTCAAGAAGGGGCAGAAGTCATTGCAATGATCAAAAACAATCCAAGCGAGACCTTTGGATACAATGCAAAGACCGATGTATATGAGGACCTGCTCCAGGCAGGAGTTCTTGACCCGACAAAGGTTGTCAGATCCGGTCTTCAGAATGCTGCATCCATTGCAGGAATGCTCCTGACCACTGAGGCAGTTGTTGTCGATTTCGACGAAGAAAAAGATAAGCCATCTGCCGCAATCATCATCTAATCTTTTTTTTCAGACTACATCCTGAATTTTCTCTTTTCCCGTTCCTTTGCATTTGTCATATACATTACCCCAAAGAACAGGGCGATACAAAAACACAGAACTGCGGCGATCATCAATTTCCAGGCCATATCGGCTGATTGAGAGGTAACCGCCATCCCGACAAAGATCAGACCGATGATACATGCCCCGGTTATCTCAAATGCATATAAAAACCGTTCACCGAGTTGGACCATTATGCACAATTCTCCTGCAGAGTAAATAGGTTATACCTCTGATGACCGGATAAACGTTCCGTTTGTCTCCATGAAGATCCAGAACGCAGTAAAGGGAGGAATCGTCCGGGAGTCAGAGAACCTGCCGGTGCCCCCGCTGATGATGGCCGGTTCATACTGCTGGGTTGAGACATTGTAGGGAAGAATACTGACCCAGGAGGGAGGAACTGGTTCTGAAGAATATGAGAAGAGATCCCGGGCCGGTATCTCCTGCAAAGCCGGTGATCCGGCAAGGTTCCATCCTCGTTCAAGCGTTTTTGTTCTGTTTTTATTCATATCAAGGACCAAGGGGACCGTTACTGGTGTGTCAGCATAAACAAGCAGTCCGTCCAGAGGGGCAGGAGATATATCAGGGTTTTGCGGGGTCCATCCCTCGGTGTTTTTGTAGGTCCAGATGGTATGACCGTCCGTATTGACTTTTGAAAAGAGATCGCGACAGGTCTTCTGAGACCTGAGTTGAGCGGGAATCGAGATAAAATTCCAACCTGAACCAAGACGTAATTCGTGAACGGTTATATTTCCAGGCGGTAATGACCGCCGCATCTCACGGGATACTGCGCCTTTTTGAAATGCAATCAGTGTTTTCTGAAGGCTCAAATCCGAAGCCGCTTTCAATGCAGCCGGAGCATTTATCAGACCATATCCATAGTAGATATCCCGGCCCGTTCTCCCAAGGTCAGTTGCTGAAGACTGGAGAAGGGTTCGTATCTCCTCTGCAGAAAGACCCGGATACTGGTTCTTTATGAGTGCAGCAACACCGGCAACCGCTGCGGCTGCAAACCCCGTCCCCCTTCCCCTGCAGTATGACCGGTTGAGAAATGGAGCAATAACCTCTTCTCCCGGAGCCACAAGTTCGGTATAAATCCCATAATTGGAAAAGTACGAAAGTCCGTCCGTTTTTGCAACAGACCCGACCGATATCACATCAAAATGATCGGACGGGGAATGCATCGTGTTTGAGTCTTCATCCCCGGCCGGAGCAATAAGAAGAACCCCGTGTTCTTTTGCATAGGCGATCGCCCGATCTTCCGCACGTGATGGTTCAGTCCCGCCATATCCCATCAGAATAATATCGGCACCGGCATCGGTTGCATGAGCAATGGCAAGAGCAGACCGCGATGCCACAAGATCATTTCCGGATGTCCCGATCCGTTCCGGTATGAGAATGACTGATGCGTTTGTCTGGTTCCGGGAGACATTTCCTGCAATATCGGAGATTACCCCACATAGAGCCGTCCCGTACCCGTTTGTATCCTCAGGTCTGCTATCCTGATCGGCCCAGTCATATCCGCGAAAGGCTGGCACGAGATCAGGATGGGTCATATCTGCCCCGGTGCTGATGACTGCTACTTTGACAGCTGACGTGTTCAGCCCAAAATCCTGCACGGTATCGGCCCCGATTCTGACAAGTGCCCACTGATCAGAAGACCGGTTTGTGATCATCTCATCAGAGGTGACCGTTCCTGATATGGTACGGTGCACATCAGGTTCAATCTCGTGCACCCAGGGCAGGTTTAACAATTCATTTCTGATATACTCAGTCTCATTCGGATCGATATCTACGGTGATAAATCCCAATGTCGGGGATCGGAGAGAATAGGTTACATTGTCAGGAAGCGGAACATCAGGAGGGAGCGGATCATATCCCCCTGATTCATTTGGGGCTGTATAGACAATAAGCCTGACATCTCCGGTATCTGCGCCGGTTGCTGGAAATATAAGACCACACACTACAACCAGACCAATACAGCCCATAATCACTGGTCTGATAGAGCATCCGCTCCGAATCAGGCACCCCCAGTTATGCCCCACCATGTCTCCTGCCCGAGTACTTCATCATCTGTATCAGAGAGACAAAAACCCTCTGATTTGTTAGCAACCAGGGAGGAGGATTCCCGGGCGGTTCATGTAGATCCACCACCCTTCTGACGGATATAAGAGCCGGGATGGAGAATATGTCCCTGATCCACCGTTTATGATAGAAGGACGGAATTCCTGTGTCTTTGGATCAAATACGAGCACCGTGGTCCATGCATCTGTCAGCGGTGAGAGGAGGTCCCGGGCGGTAACACTCTCCCGTCCTGGTACACCAGCTGGATTCCAGCCCTGCTCCAACTGTTTTACCGTCTGATTATTTCCCGTTGTGTCAAAGGAGAGGGGAATTGTGGTCTCATTGCGGGCATATACCCAGACAACATCCATCTGAATAAGCTGATCATCCGGATGGACGGCATTCCAGGTCCTTTCGGCTGGATTATACCGCCAGATGGAATGAAAGACCGTGTCAGCCGGTTCAAAAATCCGAGCCGTATCATTCCCTTTCGCGAGTGGATAGGGGATTGATACCATATTCCAGCCTGGATAGAGGACGATCCGATCACCCGCATCATTCTTTCGTGGCTCAAACAAACACCCGGTTGTAACCGGATACCAGGATTCCTGTCCTGACTGATCAGGAAGGGTAAGATTTGTTGCATCCGGTATCCCTCGGCCAAACCCGTCATCCCACTCATCCGGAGAACGACCGGTTGCATTCAGAATACGTGTTCTGACATCACTCTCCTTCATGCCACGAGATCCGCTCAGCACCAGTGCTGCAAGACCTGCAATATGGGGTGCTGCCGCACTGGTGCCGGTAAAGACTGCAGGCTGCATCGAACCGGTCAGGACGGTGATATGATCAGGAGCAGTAAGATCCGGTTTTTTTCTCATCTCAAACGTTGGATACCGGATCGTAACCGGTCCACGGGATGAGTACTCCTGAACGGTGATGTTTTTCATCCCCGGCGCTACTGCCCCCACCACGAGGGCCTGTTTTACAGCCTGCTGACCAAAAACGGAATCTTCAGGAGTATAGGGATCAAGCGTTACAGAACGGCCTGAAAGCGGAAGGACATAGATCTCAAGGAGTGCATCCTCTGCCGCCGCCTGGACAACCCTGACCGTATATTCTCGTGGCCGATCTGCTCCATTAACAAACCGTACCCACTCCATTGGATCGTCATCCCCGTCCTGCAGGTTCACACTCCGGGCAATCTCACGGCCTGAGTCATCATACAAAAAGAGATCATAATTATTGGCAGAAGAGCCAAACCGGTCATCCCATTGCAGGATGACATGGCCTGCAAGACCGGGTGGGACGGTAAATTTCAAATCACGCCCTGATTTCCCCTGAAAATCATGCCACAGGTACCCCTGATCCTCATACCCGCAAAAACGGCCCTGATAATGTTCCTGCGCAAAATTGCCTGCTGCCGTAATATACAGGATATTATATGAAAGGATCCGATCGATAATATTTTGGCTTATATAGCCGTCTTCAAAAAACGGCTCCACATAGGTGATATCATCACAGATAATGGAGCAACCATGCCGAATCAGCTGGTCCAGGGCATGCACGTATTCTATCTGACTTGATCCCCGGTCATGAAAGAGAAGGGTGGCATTTGGCGCGATATCATGAATAATCTGGAGCATGGCAAGCCCTTCGTCACCACCGACCGTATCAGAGAGCACCTCAACGTCTGGAAGTTCTCCACGCCTTTTTAGATCATCAAGACCATCAACCCCGTCAGATATCACTCCGACCTTCACCCCGGTCCCGGAGAGGCCGGAAATATTTCGAAATTCCCGTGTCTTAAGCAGATAATCCCCTTCGGTGGTAATCGCTGACGTTCGTGGTGGTATCTGCACAGTCAGGGAGAGGATTCCTTCCTGCATTGCAAGGCGGGTGATATTATCAGCCCGAATCCATCCGCCAATCCGGCCGTACAGAGAATCAACAACCGGAGACGAGAAGAATGACTCATACCGGGATGGTGAGTCGGATGGTTGTACCTTTGCAGAAATGCGGACCTCAACATCAGTGCCTGCAAGACGAATCTCACCGGTCTTTTCCATAAGAGCCATCATATCTGCCCGAGACTGACCGGGGGAGAGGTAGGCTTCGCCGATGAGCTGGAGCAGATCGGTTGAGAGTTTCATCTTCCATCCGGGATCAGGGGTCTCTTTAGGTTCAGGCTGTTCTGTTTCAAATGACCCTGATGAAGCGGGGGGAAAGACCGGGGTAATCTGCTTCACTCCAGTCATTGCGGAGAGCATCGTCAGGTTGTCCCGGGTCGCCCAGCCGGTAATAAGATGGTACGATGGATCCACAACCGGTTCAGAGAGGAGGGGTAGGATCTTCGCACCAGTCTCATTCGGTTCTAGGATCAGCGTGACATGAACCACCCATATTCCGGACTCATTCCTGCGAATCTGTCCACTCTCCTCCATTGTCCGGATAATATCATCAGGACCCTGACCAGGCGGACACGATGAACGGTTAAGAAGCTGAAGTAGATCACTTGAGAGATCAGGACCGTGCGAATGTTCCGGTTCATCAGCCCCGGTCACTCCTCCATCCCATGCAATTAGAAGGATAACTCCGATGAGTACCCAAGAAAATATAACTCCGCTCTTGTGCACCAGTCCACCAGCAGAAGATAGGTTTACCGATAGAGCATAAGAAGACTTTCGGAGCATATGCCCTTATTTTATCCTGGGACTGCAAACCTTGTGATATGGATGTTGAGGGTTATGCCCGCCGGAATCTGAAGAAAGGCAGGGCTCCCGAGGATATACTATCTGACCTTGCTGACCGGATCATAGAAATTAAAGATATCAGCAGGGAAGAAGCCCTTTCATTTGCACAGGCAGTCATGGTTGAGGTATCTGCAACCACTGATATATCCAGTGATATCTCCCGCGATATCCTCACCTATGAAAAAGCCGGCGTTACCATGGGTGCGTTTGGTGTCGGGTCCAGGGGAACGGGCGATTTTTATGCACACCGCAAGATTGCCGAGATAATCGGAACATCTGCGGCAACCGTGGGTGTTGAGGACATGGATGATGCCGGTGTGGTTCAGGCAGGCGGGCAGTTTATTGTCTGTACTGTGGACGGAATGCACTCCCGGCTTTCGGATTTTCCGTACCTTGCCGGGTTTCATGTGACCCGTGCAACCCTCCGGGACTGCTATGTGATGGGGGCACGACCAGTCATGCTCTTCTCTGATATCCATGTGGCCGATGACGGTGATGTAGCGAAGATCTTTGACTATACCGCCGGAGTTACGACGGTTGGTGAACTGACCGGGGTACCCCTTGTGAGCGGATCAACCCTGCGAATCGGTGGAGATATGGTCATTGGTGACCGGATGACTGGATGTGTCGGAACCGTGGGGGTTGCAGATCACATCACCGCACGTCGTCAGGCAGCCCCGGGCGATCTCCTGCTCATGACCGAAGGGGCAGGAGGGGGCACCATTGCAACCACTGCCCTCTATTACGGGTATCATGACGTTGTTGACCGGACAATAAACCTGACATTCCTTCGTGCGGCAGATGCCATCCTCAGAAGCGACCTGCTCAGTTCCATTCACGCGATGACTGACGTAACAAACGGCGGGCTGCGAGGCGATGTACATGAGATGGCAAAGACAGCAGGACTTCGGTTTATCGTCGAGGAAGACGCAGTCACGGATCTTGTAGATACACAGGTCTACCAGATGCTCATGGATCTTGAGATTGATCCCCTCGGCGTCTCCATTGATGCTCTGCTTATCATCGCACAACCGGATACAATTGCAGGCGTTCAGGCCCTTCTGTCAGGGATCGGGGTGAAATCATCGGTCAT
>NZ_DAONKG010000058.1:0-11791 GCF_035406105.1 Methanospirillum sp. | reverse complement strand
AGCATTATCACACTGGATACCTGGTCTGGAGATGACTCTTATTACGATTTCTGCAGAACCCTTTTATCAGGCCCTGATGGAGATCTCAGAACCAAAACTCAGGTGCGTTATCTGTAAACGCGCCATGCTGGAACTGGCATCACGCTATGCCGAAAAATCAGGGTGTTTTGGTATTGTGACCGGTGATAATCTTGGGCAGGTTGCAACACAGACCCTGCACAACCTTGCCTCCATCTCTTCCGGTATAGCAATGCCGGTCTATCGCCCACTTATTGGGTATGATAAGGAGGAGATTATCGACCTGGCCAGGAGGATTGGATCGTTTACATCAGAACCGGGCGATACCTCATGCCGGGCGCTCCCACCCCGTCCGGTTACCCGGTCTGATGCCGGCCAGATTCATGCCTGTATGGAGCACTCATCGATACGATTCATCATGGAGGAGATTTTCAAATCTTCCACCAGAACAGTGATAAAAAATGGGGTTTTTCAGACCGTATCAGGGTTATGAAGAACAGGGCAGTCCTTCAGTCTGTGCTATCTCAAGAAATGATTCAGCCACATAATCAGCCTGTTCTTTCGTAATACCATAACTGTTAAACTTCCATACGCGTGTCGATCCTGCCAGAATTCCAGTTATTCCCCGGTCGCGAAGAGCACTGGTCAGGAAAAATCCTTTCTTCTTATGAGTTTTTGCGACAGTATCAAAAGAGTCCGTTGTATTCATCCTGGTCAGGGTATGTTTTCTGGGATATTCACTCAGAACCTTCGTTCCAATAATACTCAGTAAGGCATCGACGATTCGGTTTACGTATTGGAGTTGCGTATCAAACTCTTTTACCCGCCGTTTTACATGGGGAAATGACGCCATCATCCCGACTGATGTGACTCCCATTAATGTACATCCCATCATCTCGACCTCCTTTACTCCGAATGTCCGCCCGGTGAGGTCTCCCTGAATTCCGGTTGTTCGAAACACCGTATCTGCCCATTCATTCGTTGTTGCAAGAACGCCGGAGGGAGCTGGGGCTGCCATGCTTTTGTGACCCGAACCTACGAGAAAGTCTGCTCCAAGTTCTTTTCCGTTTACATCCATGATCCCGATGGTATAAGCACCATTACAGAGAACCGGAACATCATACTGGTGAGCTACCCTGATAAGGTCTGCTACCGGATGGAGGTTTCCATACTGGTAATCCACCTGTTCAACAAACATGAGGGCAGGTTTCTTTCCCGTCGTCCTGATTACTTCCTCAATACGGTCTGCAGCAGCATCAGCAGTGATGATATGGGATTCATTTGCAGGAATCTCAAATGCAATTCCCCGTGACTGCTCTACCGATAAAAATTCTGTGTAGTGTGAGTATGCGGTAAGAAGGACCGGATCATCCGGTTTTACGAGGGCAGATGCAACGGCCTGAAATCCTCTTCGTGCACCCGGGACCAGCCGTGCAACATCCATATGCAGAAATGATGCCAGATCCCTGTGAAACTCTGCAAGGGGCGGCTTAGAGATATGGTCCAGCCTGAATGGTTTGGTACAGTGATCACAGACTGAATATCCGTCACCATATGCAAGGACTGCCTTCATGGCATCAGTCGTCAACCGGCCACCTGCCTGAATGGGATCAAGGTTGATAAACAATTCGTCAATCTGCCTGGTATCGATGCCGTCACCACAGTTCATGCAAGTAACTCCTCTTTCAGGATTGCAATCTGTTTCTCCAGCTTTGCAAGGATCTTTTCGGCCTCCTTTTTTTGTTCGGCTGTTAACCGGTGATGGGGAACAGTTTCGCGAAGCATGCCTCTGATATCTGTAAGCAGGAACAACCCCTGAAATACTGCATCGACTGACCGTTTTGACATAAGTATCTGCAGTATGGTTAGTGCCTGCATGCAATAAGGAGCACGATAAAATTGTGCTCAGGGGTATCAAAAAAGGCTATGAAAAATCAAAAAAATTAATATTTGCAGTCCTGCTTTCCATCAAGGACTTTTCCCCGGCAACAGGTCTGCGTTTTTGGGTTATAGCAGGTATCTCCACATTTCTGAAAACCGGTCCCTTCAAACACCTGTTTCTGACAGCATGACTGTGTTTTTGGATTATAACAGGTATCACCGCATGGCTCAAAACCTGTTCCTTCAAACACCTGTTCCTGGCAGCAGGACTGTTTCTTCGGATTATAACAGGTGTCTCCACATGGCTGGTATCCGAACCCATCGTATATCTTTCCTTTGCAGCATGACTGGACTGCTGGATCAAAGGTGGATCCCCCACAGAACTGAACCCCTTTCCCGTCATAAACTTTCCCCTGAGAACAGAACTGCTTTTCAGAATCATAACAGGCATTGCCACATTCTTTCCAGTTTGGGCCGTCAAGCGTCTTATTATTACAGCATGACTGGGTCATTTTGTCATAGCACTGGTCACCACACGTACCCCAGTACCGGCCATCAAGCACCTGCCCATTGCAGCATGACTGTGTATCCGGATTATACTGGACTCCATGACAGGTGGAGAGACACCGGCTTCCGTTCACCGGATATCCTTCACAACAGACTTGCTTTTCACGGTTAAAACAGACGCCTTTGCATTCCCCCCACATCAGACCATCATATATCTGTCCCCTGCAACAGGACTGTTTGCTTGGGTCATAACAGCCATCCCCGCACGGAACAACTTTTGTTGTATCATCAAACACCTGACCCTGACAACAGGTCTGCGTTGCCGGATCATACATGGTGGTTCCACAGGGAATGAGTGTAGCATATGCCCCGACAATTAACGTTGAGATCACAAGAGCGAGAACCATAAGACCGGTAATGCGGATATGGATTTTCTGCATGATATCTGGTACTGCTTCACAGTCACAAGTATCTATGCTTCGTTTCGGGATCTGATCTACTCTTATCATCTCTGAGAAATATAATCAAGCTATGGATGGAAGGTTTCATCATCTGACCGGAACTGATGTGCTCACCTATACCTGGATAATTCCTCCTGACGGGATGATTGCTGTCGGGGAACTTGCAGTCATCACCGATGAACGAACAAAAACCAGGTATTTTGCACGGATAACGGGCATGAAACATGACCTGGATACAAGTGGGCTGCTCGTGACCGGTCTTCCCATCGGGTGTATCAGCCTGGATGGTGTCTTTCGAAAACCACGAACCATCCCTCCGCTCCGCTCGCCGGTCCGCCCCTTGGATGCCGAAGAGCATGCTCTTCTTCGCAGGTTTATGGGAGAACTTGAGGTCGGATTCATGATGAGCGGAAATAAAAAGGTCGAAGATCTTCCAGTCGGCATCCCCTCATCTGTACTCAATCAGCATCTTGGCGTATTCGCTACGACCGGTATGGGGAAGAGCAATCTGATGAAGGTTTTTTGTGCGTCGGCGATCAGCACGCGAAAAGCAGGGATCCTTCTCACCGATCCCCACGGGGAATATGCAACCGGTCAGCCCGGTGACCCTGATTCGAGGGGTCTTGTTCACCACCCCCGGGCTTTGGAAGGTCTTTCCGTCTTTACCATCCGCAGTGAAGAGACTGCCCTAGGATATAGGATGAAACCGCTCCGTATTGGTCATAAGGATCTCTCGATTGCCGACCTTGGACTGGTCTTTGATCTGACCCCCGCACAGTATGAGGTCGTGAACCTTCTGATGCCCTTTTCAACACATGAGGTCATCGACTTTTTCATTAACGAGGATGTCGAATCACTTCCATCACATCTGCGAACAACAGCATATATTGGAAATCATCAGGATATTGCACAGCGGGTAAGAAGTGCACCACCGGATGCGTTGCGTCTTGTACAGCGACAAATACGAACACTTCTTGATCTGACGTCATTGTTTGTTGACCCTTCTGCATCATCACTGCCTGATATCATGACAGCCCTTGATGAAAAAAAAGTCGTCCTTATTGATATTCCTGGAATGAGTGATGCTGCCGAGCTTTTTATCCTCTCAGCGATCTCACGGGCGATATTTCGGGATCGGCAGCGACGGTTCATTGAACTGGGTTCTGGTGCCGCACGTGGCACAGTCCTTATTTCTATTGAAGAAGCACAGCGTGTTCTTTCTCAACGATCTGAAAAAACCGGCATTTTTCGTGAGATCGCTATGGAGGGTAGGAAATTTGGTGTTGGCCTGGGTGTCATTACCCAGCAGCCGAAGAATATTGATCAACGGGTACTTGCCCAGATGAACACACTCTTTGTCATGGGTCTTGCAGATCGACATGATCGTGAGATCATTGCATCCTCAGCAAAACATGATCTCAGGGTTTTGGACACGGAGATACAGACGCTTGACCGGGGAGATGCTGTGATATCAACGGTTGGCATACCATTTCCGGTTAGTTGTCATATCCATTATTTTGAGGAGTATTTGGATTTCCTCTGGGAATCAGCCGCTTAAATCAGGTGGAAATTTCTTTTTTAAAGGCGATCCAGAGGAGAATCCCGGTGAATAAAAGACTACCTGCCAGGTTTCCTATGGTTGCAGGGATGAGATTATTCATAATAAATGTACTCCAGCCGAGATTTCCTGCAAGGGGTCCAACCTGTGCGATTTGCAGAAATGTCAGGTGAGGAGCACAGAAAAGACCTGCGGGAACAAGTGCTGCATTTGTTATTGCGTGCTCAAGACCTGTTGATGCAAGAGCCATTGCCGGGAACCACAATCCGACAATTTTTCCGAATGCGTCATCAGCACAGATACCAAGGAGGACGGCCAGGTTCAGGAGCCATCCGGCGGCAACTGCTTTTATGAAACAGCTCCAGATCCCCAGAAAACCCGGATAGCTGCATCGCTCTGATGCATATGTTACCATGGAAATGGCTGATGCACTGGCCGTCATCCCCTCAGGCCCTGGCTGGAGGAGCACCCCGAATGTTACCAGAGCAGCAAAAAAGAAGGCTCCGGTAATATTTCCTGCATAAGAGAGAACCCATAACCTGAATACCGAAAACAGTCCACTATGACCGGAAAATGCAGCAAATGGTGCGAACATTGCGTCTCCGGTAAAGAGTTCTGCACCAGTCAGAACGATAAGAATCAGTCCGAGAGGAAACACCAGTCCTGATATAAGCTGTCCAATACCGGCCCCAAGGGCAAGTGCAGCACCGGTTGAAACGATGATCATCAATGAAGCACCCATGGCGATATATGCCCCGGCCATCCCCCCCCTGAGCAGAATATTCCATCCTGGAAGTGACATCCGGTATTTTCCGGATTCAGCACCTTTTACAATGATTTCATACGGGGTATGATATGACATCTTCTCCTCCTGGACATCGCGTTTTCATTTTGTTTCCGTGTAGGTATGCTCATATCTCCGGTGTATCAGGTTATAACCATGTATGCAATAACGGATAAGACAACTGCCAAAAGCAGCATGCCGGCACTTATGGGAACCACGTACACAAGAATGGTATTGACAATACTTGCCAGCTGGGCGATGGAATCAGAGCCAAATATAATGACACCATTGCAGGTTGCTGAGCTGCCGGCAGCTTTTGCCTCCGAGCGGTCTTTGAGCGCCTGTTCAACTCCGTCAAGGACATGAAGAACCAGATCATCAGGAGATATCCGAAGACCGACCGGGTTTTTACCACTGATGGTATTTACGACATGCGTATCGGTGGTCATCACCTCAGCTTCATCGACCAGGGCCCGGACTTCATCCCTGATATATTCCCGCACTCCCTGCGCCATATTGTTGCCGTCAATGAGAATATACGCAGCAGTCACACCCTGCGTATCAGTAACTAATACCTGCAGACCGATATCTCCGATCCCCTCCTCCCGTGTATAGGGGAGAGGAAGATGAGCATATCCAATTTTCAGGGGGAAAAGCGGTTCTTTCTCCCACCTGTTCATGGCTTTTGAAGCAGCGGTGAAGTACTCATGAGCAGTCCTGGTTCCCGGAAGGATGACATCAATCTCGTCACCAAGACAGTTGTGGGCATCGATAAATCCGATATGAGGAGTAATCCTGTGTCCTTCGCAGATGATGGCATGCCCGATACCAAAATCAATGTCTTCTGTCTTGTCTGGTGACCGGGTGCTGACCATCAGGAGGGTATCACCGATTCGCTGATACAAAAGTGAGACTGTACCAACTGATATCCGTCCTGGTCTGCCCGCACTGGAATGCCATTGTATTGATGTCCGCGTCTCATTGATGGCATGAACAATCTTGTCGATCTCCCCTTCAGATACCAGATTGTAATCATGAGTCGCACATCCATGAGCAACCATCATCTCTTCATCAAACCTGCTCCTGAGGATTGAGGGCAGATTCCCACCTCCTATCTCTCCCATCGGTCCGGGATGCACATTCGGAATGGTCAGAATGAGGTCCTTTTTCCCCTCTCGCTGAAAGAAGATACTGACCTGGGGTATCCAGGCCTCCTGCCCGATGTCCCTGAAAAAGTCCTCCATCCCTTTGTCCCCGTCAGTCAGATGGGCAATAAACGCATTCAGAAATTTCAGGCCGCGAATGTGAAATGCCCGGTATAAAGGCCGGTCAATCAGCCATATCAGGATGGCAAATCCGGTCCCAAAGAAGAGCATCAGGACAGGGGTTAGAACCGGAAAGGGATCCGGAAGAATAAAAAGGACGCACAGCCATCCGGCAAGACTCTGAATGGATGCCGGAATGATCATCCGTGATGTCCGGTAATCAGCAATTGAAACCAGGACGAGGAGTCGAAGTCCAAAGATAAAGCCAAGTGATATTGCATAACACAGATCCAGAAGATCCTGAAGGACTATCAATCCGATAAGGGTTATCAGGAATGAAAAGAGGGTACATGAAACCGCCAGAAGAGCTGCTCTGTTCCAAGTCATCTGGCGTTTAAGGAGCACGATCAGAGGCCGGGTGAATAAAAATGCAACCAATCCAGGAACGATAAAACCCAGAATACCAAACCATTCGTATGCCGGATCAAGTCTTCGCGAGAGGATTTCCAGGAGAAGTCCAAGAATAATCAGGATTCCAAGTGAGGCAGGCCACCTTGGAGCGGTGAAGATGTACTTTGACATCTTCTCCATTCTGACTGCACTTGTGGGTACGGTTTCCATTCCTGCTTACCAGTAGTTACGCACGTGCAGGGCCATGGGAAGGAAATGAGCCAAACTCTTTCTCGTACCGCATGACCATGGTATTCCAGTCAGGCAGGCCGGTCTGACATCCGCATGTCTCCACGACAAATGATGCTGTGACCGCTCCGATCAGGCAGGCGTGTTCGGAGGAGTATCCTTTGGCATATGCTGTAAGAAACCCTGCCCTGAAGGCATCACCCGCTCCGGTGGGATCAACACAGGGAACAGGTAATGCGGGGATTTCATGTTCCCTTTCCTTTTCATAGAGAAAAGCCCCTTTTCCACCTCTGGTCTCAATTGCCATCGGGACACGTGATATCAGCTCTTCCCGGGAGATACCAAGGGTCGTACACATGCCAGCATATTCATGGTGATTAGCGATGAGCAGATCAATTGCATCCAGAATCGTGATGAGATGGTGCTTTGCGTACCGGTGGAGATCCTGTCCGGGATCAAATGACGCAAATCCGGACTGCTGTGCAACCTGAACATTAAAACCCGGATCTGCGGTTGCCATATGGACAAAAGGGAGGGATGGGGCTTTTTCGGTCTCAAAGAGGCAGGAGGCCCCCCACTCAAAGTAGGTCATCTGGTCACCTTCCGGTGCGGTAAACATAAATGCGGTAGCGGTATGCTTCTCAGGTGCAACAAAAAACTGTTGATCAATCCCAAGATCCTTCATTCTCAAATCATAGGCACTTCCTGCAAAATCCCCGCCGACAGCACTGATAAGGGAAACCTGCCCGCCAAGGAGAGCAATTCCAACAGCAATATTTGCTGCACCCCCGCCAAATGCAATAGTGCGATCAAGGATTGATGCTGATGCATTCGGCCCTGGAAGGTGGGATACCCTGCAAATGTGATCGACTGCAGTATGACCAACAACAGATATCACAATTCTTCAACCTCAATGATCTCAAGAGGAATGTCACGAAGGGCTTTTCCTATTGTTGAAAGTGCGATTCTTCGTGCATGTTCTTCTGAATCAGCCTTATAGACTTTCATCTCCATTTTAACGCCAACAAGGGCTGTTCTGGCAACAATCAGTGTGGATGGCAGTTCTTCCTCACAATACGGGCATGAAAGAATTCCTGCTTCAACCTCCACAAATTTCGCGGTCGGGTTGAGTCTTTTACCTGCTTCACTAATCGCAATGCTGATTGCGTCATCAACTGAATCAGCATCACGGATAATCCAGGCAGATTCCAATATTACAAGATAATCAGGCATTATTTTTCCTTTTTCGTAACAGTTACCAGTATCCGTAATGAATATGCTCTCCGGTGTTCATCCGGGGAGGGGAGGGTATGATTTCACGGGTATATCCGGCAGTAAGCAGCGTTACAGGTCGTATATGTCCGGGAATATCCAGGATCTCACGGACCGCCTCATCATCGAATGCTCCGGTCCAGCAGGACCCCATTCCTGCAGCATGGACTGCCATCATGATATAGGTTCCCGCAATGGTCGCATCCTGCAAGGCATAGAGAATTCCCCGCTCACTATATCGTGACATGGATCTGACATAATTGGCACAGACAACAAACACAACCGGAGCAGAAAGTACATGTTCCTGTTGAAACGCCGCATCAGACAATAATTCACGTGTCCCTTCATCGGTAACGACAATAACATCCCATGATTCAAGGTTCCCGGCAGATGGTGCGGAACGGGTTATCGATAGAATTTCTTCGATGACCTGTTCTGGAACCGGTTCGGGGAGATATGATCTGACTGATGTTCGTCCTGCAAGAAAGCGGTTCAGATCAGATAAATTCATGTTTTTCCAATTCCTGCCATGCTTCCATTGCGACTGTCGTCGCATGAGTAATTGCAGATCCGATACTCTTTACTGATTGATCAAAATCGTTACTTTCAACAAGACTGATGGCCTGATTCAGATTATCAACTGACTTTTGAAATTCAGAATTATTTGTTGCCCTGAGTGCAAACTGCAGTTCAATTCGTATAGATTCAAGGCACTGAAGAACGATCTTTTTCCCACCGGTGCGTTCTGCATCCTTCAGACCTGATAGCACGGTAATCAGTTGTGATGCGATGATGAGTTCTGATTTTGCCCGTTCACCATACTGATAGGCGGAAACAGCACCTTTCTTGTCCATAGTACGTACTGGCCATACGGATTATAATTACTGTCTCTCTGTTCTGTGTGGCTGCCATTCAGAATCCGGGTTTTTAAAAGACAATTTGGTACATTGCCCTATGAAAACCCATGACATCCAGGACGACATGCAGAGCATATGCATCGATGGATGATTCATGGCCGAAAAAAGAATGAAAGGCTATTTGATTATTTCGAGCGCTGTTTCGGGCCGAGTGTTGATACTTTCGGGCGTCCCATTCTTCTCCGGGCTGCCATGGTGCGAAGTGCCATTGTCTGGCCGGATCCCCTGCCTGCACCACGTGCACCCCGCAGACTTGCTCCACCTCTGCCTGCGCCACGCATCTCGCTGCCGCGGCCTCTTCCACCCCGTCCTGCAGCACGCTCCATTCTTTTAATGGTCGTCTGTGCTTTAAACCGCTGGTTTGGACCCGGTTTCTTTGTTGCTGCTTCTTTCTTTGGAACAAGGCGTATCTGACCTTTGCTTCCTTTTATCTGCATCCATTCCGTGGTTCCTGTCTTGCCCATAATTGCACCTCGCGAATGCCTGTACTATTGCCCGTTATCATCAATTAAAGATTGTCTCATATCAGCTCATCATTCAGGCATTTTTGAGTACCTGGGAGATGGTCTCGCGGAGAATCTGGTTTACGATCTTTCCGTCAACCGATCCCCGGACTTCTTTCATCACAACGCCCATAATCGGACCGGTTGCTGCGTTCCCGCGCTCTTTAATAAATTCTGCCCGTTCAGTAACAATCCGTTCTATGATTGCGGTAAGCTCCTCTTTTGACACCTTTGGCGCTGCGATCTCACATGCCTCATCCGGAGTTTTTCCCTCTGCCAGTGCAGTCAGGACCGGGGCCAGTGCCTCTTTTGCAACTTCTCCTGCATTGATACGTATCAGAACTGTTTTGATATCCTCATCATCGATACGGTGAACCAAAGCACCCTCCCTGCTCAGTTCCCGGAGTGTTGAGTTAAATGCCCGTTCTGCAAGTGCTGGTTTTACTCCTGCTGCGATAGCTTCTTCAAAGGCACTTCGCCGTTCAGAGTATGCCATCTGCCTGGCAACCTCACGGGTAAGGCCATAATCCTGCATATAACGCACGATGGTATCATCTATCATCTCCGGGATTTCCAGAGCTGCAAATCGTTCAAGGGTGACCCTGACCGGAAATACATCCGTCTCCGGATACATTCGGGCAGCACCAGGAAGAGGTCTCATATAGGCGGTAGAGCCACCTTCCAGCATCTTTCTTGTCTCTTTTGGCACCCCGAGGAAAGCCATCTCCGCCCGCCTGATGATCTGCTGCATAGCGCACTGACATCGCTGTGGTTTGTCTGCAACAATGATGACGCAATCATCCGGTGATGCATCAAGGGCCTTTTTCAGCCTCAGTACCTCCTCTTCCGTAACACCATATGCAGGAAGTTCATCAGTATGGAAAAGTCCACCTACTCCGCATTTTTTTGCATAGTCTGACATCTCGCTTCCAAGGCGTCTGCCTGGCTGAATTTCCCGGCCGACAAGCCCGGAAAATTTATTCAGCCTGATTCCCAGGATCATCGGAGCAGATTTGAGGACCCTGCTTTTTGATTCCGTAAAGAGGGAAGTAACATCGACCGGCGTCTTCTCGATTGATGCGCCACGGGCAATGAGTTCCTCTTTGATCTTCAGGAGGGCAACCTGCCTCTGGACTTCACGCCTGACCACCTCAACAATCAGATCAAGTTCCTGTACACCTTTGATCTCAACACGTGCCCCGTCACGAATGGAGATGTTGATATCCTGCCGGATGGTCCCCAGCCCGCGTTTTACCTTCCCAGTTGACCGAAGGATCATTCCGATCTGTGCTGCTGTCTCATAAACCGCCTCCGGGGTATGCATGCAGGGACCTGTTGTTATCTCAATCAGGGGGATGCCAAGTCGGTCGAGTGAGAAGATTGTATCTTCGATCCGCTGCGCCGCCTCTTCCTCAAGACAGAGGGTCTCGATGTGAGCACCTCCGGGGAGTGTTCCATTCATGGCAACAAGTGCAGTCCGCTGAAAACCACTGGTGTTCGATCCATCAATAACCAGTTTTCTCATGGTATGGATTTCAGGAACCGGAGTCATCCCGCAGATCTTGGCAATGGTAAGGACAATATCAAGTGCCTCTTCATTGAGTGGTGCAGGAGGCTCTTCATCATTCTCAACAAGACAAGTTGTATCATAGGTCAGGTACCGAAACTGCCTGACCTGCATCATCTCTTCTTCAGCTGCCCGGTCAAGTTCACCCATCTCGCTTTTTGTCGCCCGAAGATACCTGAAAAACTCTCCGTTTGACTCTTTGGCCTCCCTGATCGTGGTTGGACACCGGCAGAAGAGTTTCTCTTTTGTATTCAGCTGCTGATGGATCTCGATTCCTGCAACAAGACCAAGTGCCGCATAATCATCGCTCATACTGGTGACCTCCTCATGATTTCACCAGCAAGGTTCGTCTTCATGAGACTCCTGGCCTGTGCAAGGCTGCTGCTGTTTCCGAGCACCCACATGAGTTTAACAAGAGC
>NZ_DAONKG010000057.1:0-11864 GCF_035406105.1 Methanospirillum sp. | reverse complement strand
TGATAATCCAAAGATTGAATCCTCAATTCGCAACCAAAGTTTCAGGAAACGGTTTCACTATAAACTAGGAGATTTTTTGAAACTAAAAAGTTATATTTATGTATACCGGGATTACTAATTCAATAATGATTCTTTTTCGCGGTTTCCTAATTCTATCTGGTGTAATGTTGATTTTATTTCTGGGATCCATAACCTGCGCAACGGATATGGATTCCTTAATTGAAACACCAGACATACAAGAGAAGATCTTTTACAATGGGACTATCTACACCGATGGTACCAATTTCACAAATAGTATACGTGTGAACCAGGGAGTCGTTCAAGAACTTGGTGTCGATCCTGATGAGATCCCGGATGCAATCAGAATTGATTTAAACGGGACTTTTATCTATCCAGGCTTTTATGACAGTCATGTGCACCTGGTAGAGGCGGGCTATGGATTTAGCAGCGGGTGTTTCCTATACGGAGCAACTGATGCAGATGCCATCTGTGCACTTGTCAAACCCATTGCAGAAAAACTCCCCCCGGGTGAGCCAATGTTTGGAGGAGGTTTTTCACTTGAAAATTATAATAACTGGTCACTTGAAGATAGACATAAACTTGACCAGATAACCGGAGACAGGCCGGTATTTCTTGGAGATCAACTGGGTCATAATGCAATAGTAAATTCTGCAGCTCTTAAACTTGCAAATATCACCGCTCAAACGAAGTCTCCACCTGGTGGGTTGATAATCTGTGAGGATGGCGAACCTACAGGCATGCTCAGGGAATCTGCGATGACGCTTGTCGGTAATGTTCTTTTTGATACATTTTCAGATAAAACAATAGAATCCGTTTCAAAACATTTCCTTGATACATGGGCATCATTTGGGTATACCTCGATTAATGATTTATCAGGGTTTTCCGGAGGGAGAATGCTCAGACCAGACATGCTCAGAAAGATGGAAAAAGAAGGAAATCTCTCTGTCAGAGTCAATTATCTCTATACTCTGTTCTCATTAGATGAGATTGATGATGCCCTGAAGTATATGGGCAATGATACCCCTATGGTCAGATTCATCGGACTTAAGATCTTTGTTGACGGGGCTTATGCAGCAGGTCAGGCCTGGACCAGTTGGGAGAATCAGGAAGGAAATCACGGGCTGTCATACGTATATCGAAACGATGAGTATGGATCAGCATATAATCTCAGTAGGATAATTGAACGAGCCGAAGAACTTGGGCTGAATGTACAGTATCATGTTCAGGGAGATGAGGCAATAGAAGCTGTTCTTTCTTCATTAGAAAAAATTTATGCAAAGAATCATACATTGAACGGCACTCACACCCTGATACATCTTGCTTTTGTGACTGATGATCAGATAAAGCGGATTGCTCAATTTAATGGAAAGGTTGTAATGACCGTACAGCCGGCATTCTGGCATGTAGAAAGTGATCTAACCAGATATTATGGTGATAGATATTATTCTGCGTACCCACTGAAAGAATTATTTGATTCTGGAGTTCCGGTAGGTATCAGCACAGACTTTGGCGTTTCTCCTCTGGCAGTGTCTTCTCCAACTGCGATAATGAATATATCATTACGTGGTGGGGAAAATCCAACCGTCATCCAACCACTCACTCGTGAAGATGTCATACGTGGATTGACTTCAGGAAGTGCTGCAACGGCCCCCTTTAACGATATTGGAAAATTAACGGAAGGATATGATGCTGATATGGTGGTATATGATCAGGATCTGTATTCAGTTCCTACAGAGAGTATAACAAATAAAACCCCAAAAGTTTTAGCAACGTATATTCGTGGCAATATTGTGTATGATTCAAATAAGTAACTCTCCGATATTTATTAATTTTTGTTTTTTTCCTGTATTGATGATACTGGTTTTTACTGGCCTAACACTCTTGCTCTTATAAACCAATCAGAACAAACGTACCATTCAGCTTTACAGTACGTTTGGGGAACACCGGTACTGAACGGTTCAGAGTTCGTCATTACACATCTCATCTGTAATGTATCGAAGAATACGTACGAGATATCATCACTTCTATAAACTGTCAATCACACTCCAACAATTAAATGAACTGTATTCAAATAGTTCGTCCCAGACATAATGAATGCGAATAATATGACAGCCCCATCTGATAACCAAACACCAGGATCTCATACAATAACCTGGAAATGTACCGTTTGTGGTTTTCTGTTTACCGGAGAAAGGCCACCGAAGGGGTGTCCTCATTGTCACAGTCCCTCAGGTGAATTCATTCCGTTCCATGAGAGGCCGGTTACCTGCCCGGTTGACGGTTTTGATGTTCTCCTCATCAATGGCAGTTCTCACCGGGCTAGGAATACTGGTATAATGATTGATATCGCAGAGGAAGTCCTAAAAGAACGAAATATTTCATACAAACGGTTTAACCTGAATGAATATACGATTGATCACTGCTGGTGCTGTTATGCAGTAAGAGCGCAGTCATGTGATTATCCCTATCGAAATAAAGATGACGACATGCATGTATTTCACGAGATGCTTGCGAAGACAAAAGCGGTGATAATCGCTTCACCCATCAACTGGAACAACATGTCTGCCAGGCTGAAGACATTTCTTGATCGGACAACCTGTATGCAAAACCTCTATCATCTGAAAAAACCTGGTCTGACCCATGGGAAAATAGTTGGTATTCTGGTCTGCGGTCATGAGGATGGAGGGATCACCACCGCACTGAATATTTTTCTGAATTTTCCCATATATCGAGTGAGCTTGATGGAGAGATTTGATTCTTTTAGGAAATCTGTAACGAGATTTTGTGAGAAGAAAAAAATACTGATTATGAAAAGTTCAATTCACGATATATACTCATTACCCTGATCCAGGAGAACAGATCCAGGAGAAGTCTCATATCGGAGAAACCGGAACCTGATTTTTTCGTTCGGAGGAAGATTTTCTTCACCCATCCAAGTTCATATTTTCAATATTTTTTTAATATAACGTATTATTGTCGATATATGATATGATCGGAGAAAAAAAGTGAGATCGCACAGTAAAAAAAAGTGTTGTGTATTTGTTTGTACTTGATTATACCTCCCTTACTGCTCTTTGAAAATTTTTCTCCGGTCAATAATCGTATTCGTTTGCAGTGGTTAATGTTCGTTATACCGCATATACGGGGATATTTTACCGGAAAAATTTTTACTCCAAGGGGGGTATTTTCAGGTTCCAGTCTCTCCGGTGACTCTGATCAGCATCATACCTAATCCCATATAGTATATATATGATACATATCTCAAAAACCCAGGAATGCCATTATAGAATATGGTTATTTTAGGTTCTCCGGTATATGACTTCATAAACTATGTTCCTGAATGATATTATGCGTATTGATCTCCTCATGGTGAAAATAACAAAAAAGAAAACCAAACACATAACATGAATTCTTTTATGGTTTGAACGGGCATTATTTGAGGGAAGCTCAACATCGCTCATGATGGATCCAAGGTTTATAAAGTATTTATGAACCACACTATTTTGGAAAGGTGTTTTCGGTACTCTCAACAGGATACATTCACAATATTTGACTGGGCCGTATCATGGAACAAAACCTTATCATATCGAATGAAATCATTATCATATCATTACTCCTTGTCGCAATCATTGCATCATTGACCTTACGGCATCTGAAGCTGCCGTATACCATCGGGCTGGTCCTTATCGGTTATGTCTTCTCAGCATACATCGTTCCTCATGTAGATGTGTTAAAACCGATTGGGCCTTACTTTCCAGCGGTTGACATCATCCTCTACATATTTCTCCCGCCACTCATATTTGAGTCTGCAATCGAGGTAAATACCCGGCTATTTAACCGAAACCTCTTTCCCATTCTCTCTCTTGCTATTGTGGGGGTCATCATCTCCGCAGGAATAATCGGATATATGGTATCGTGGTATTTTGCAATCCCTCTTCTCTTCGCACTCCTGTTCGGTGCTCTCATATCGTCCACCGACCCTGTGGCAGTTATCTCCATATTCAAGGAGATTGGGGTTTTAAAACGCCTCCAGATCTTTGTGGAAGGAGAGAGCCTGCTCAATGATGCGAGTTCTATCATACTGTTCCAACTGGTTCTTCTTTTAATCAGTAAACCCCTGCTGAAAAATAATCTCACATTTTTAGAGACATCTGCACTATTTACCTCGCAATTACTCACATCATGTGCCGGCGGCATTATTGTCGGAATTATCGGAGGAATTTTATTACGAATAATCCTTCAAAAAGCTCCTATTCATGTACACATTCATCAGACTGCAACCCTTGTTGCAGCATATCTGACATATCTTGTGAGCGACGAACTCGGATTTTCTGGAGTAATCGCAGTTGTCGTGTGTGGATTTATTACTGCACGGGCAGCATCAGACTGGATCGGCCCTGATCGACGTGAGGAACTCAAGCGGTTCTGGGAATACATCGGATTTCTTGCAAACAGCCTTATCTTCCTTCTGGTTGGAATTACGATTGCTACCCTAAAGGATTTCTCAATTCTTTTAAAAAATGGAATATTTGGTATTCTTTTCCTTATCGGTGCGGTATTGCTGGCACGATTCATCCCGGTTATCGGAACCTTTACCCTCTCTAACCGGTTTACCCGTCACAAAGTTCCGTTATCATATCAGATGATCTGTTTCTGGGGAGGTCTTCGGGGTGCTGTAGCCATCGCTCTTGTACTTTCTATTCCGCTTTCTCTTCCATTCAGGGATTTAATTATTGCATGGACAGTGATTGCGGTTCTTTTTAGTATTTTTATCCAGGGGCTATCGATCGGACCGCTTATTAGGGTTTTCAGGCTTGGACAATCCCCTCTCATCAGAACTTTCTACCAGTTCTATCGGGATATTACCACCAGCAGAGCAGCGAAATCAGCGCTTGAAAGTTCATCTCTTGCAGGGATAACAGACCCTGACATATTTGAAACATGTCTTCGAATGTATGATGAAAAAATACAGAACACTGAACAAAATTTACAGGAATTCTGGGATGAAGTTCATAAAAATCCTGACCGGATGAGTGTTATCAGTCTATTCTGGTTAGAAGCGCTCCATTATGAAGAAAAAACCTACCGTCAGCTCTATGACGACGGACTGATACCTCCGCCAGTCTATGCTGAACTTCAGTATCAAACCACGATTCGAGAAGATCTTATTCAGTCAGGAAATTATCACCCGGATACCCGGCTGTATGCACCTGGTTCACGGTATCGAATAAAACTTCATCGGTTTATGCGACGGATAATGCCTGAAAGTTCCATTACTACGAAATATCAGAAAAAAATAGAGATTGATCTCATCTTTGCAGCAGTTGCAGTATACATAACATCGTCCGCTGTAATTGAATACCTGAAACAATTATCCAGGTGGGTATGCCTGGATGTGTCAGAGATTCAGGAAATCATCGGTACATATTCAAAATTTCATGAGAAAGCTTCATCATTTCTCATATCTGAAAAAAAGGACTCATTTCACAATATATCATTCGTAACGGAATATCTGGCTGAAACAGTTGCAAGAGCAGGGATAATCCATATGCTCAGTCATAGTCTTGACAAAGGGATAGGGGATGAAAAATCAGTACGCCATATGATTGAAATTCTTATCCGGGAGAAGAATAAGGCAAGAAGAATAAAATGGAAGGATAACTTATAAACCGCCTCCCTTTCGTTGAGTATTTTGCAGTTTATATCACAAATTTATTCATTTCCTGGGATATCTTCTGAAGCGATACAGATGCATCAGATATTGTTCTTGTTACCTGATCGATCGATGAACTCATCTCCTCAGTTGCAGCTGAGGATGTGATAGCCTCCTGGGCCGTATCCCTGGCAATGATTTCAAGTTCATGGACACTTGCCGTGATCTCCTCCACACTTGCAGCCTGTTCTTCAGTATGTGCTGCAACATCGCTGATTCTCTTTGAAGCAATCTCAATTGAATCTGCAATATGTTCAAAAATATTCATCATCTCCTTGACGGCGGCATCACCGGTCGTGACGTCTTCAAGGGATCGGTTCATTGAAGACGTGACATTTTTGGATTTTTTCTGCAGAATCGCGATGAGTTCAGCAATACGTTCTGCTGATATCCGTGACTCTTCTGCAAGGGCCTTCACCTCATTTGCAACCACTGCAAATCCAAGGCCCGCATCACCTGCCCGTGCAGCCTCTATCGCTGCATTTAATGCAAGGAGATTGGTCTGGTCTGCAATCCCGCTGATGAGTTCAACAATAGAACCTATCTCCCCCATCTGGTCATCTATCTCCTGTACGACCTGGTTTGTCTCTTCAAATGACTGTTTTATATTTTTCATTCCCTGATCGGTTTTATGGACCAGTTTCGTTCCTTCGATCGAGAGATTGTTCGTTTTCTGGGTAAGACCTGCAACATCGGTCGTCTCGGTTGCAACAGAAGAGACTGCTGCTGCAAGGTCATTCATCGCCTGTAAAATCTGTTCTATTCCACGAGAGGATTTTTCAGAAAGATCACTTACCTGGTTTGCATTAACGGCCACTGTCCGTGAACCTGCTGCAATCTCTTCAGAACTTGCATTCGTCTCTTCCATTATCCCAAGAAGGGATTCAACCTCATTGCGAACCTTCAGAATTGCAGATCCCATCTCAGTTCCAATGGTATTCAGAGCATTTTTAAATGGGATAAAATCTCCTTTCACCTCTATTGTATCAGAAAACCGGGAGGAGAAGTTTCCGTTTGCGTATTGTTTGGAAAGAAACATGGCTTCATTGATTGGGACGAGTAAATTCTCAAGGGTTACGTTAAAGCCATGAATAATATCCCTGTATCCTCCCTGAAATGCAGACTCATTCCCCCGGATGGAAAGATTCCCTTCTTTTGCTGCTGATACTAGTTTTTCCGTCTCATCGATAAGGCTGTTAATCGTATATGCAGTATCACGAAGTGCAGGTCCAATCTCATCCTGATCATCCATAACCGGGATTTCAGAGACTCTCTCGCCCCGTGCAATCTTTTGCATGGAACCGATGACATGCTGTTGCAGATTATCTGCAAATGAGTCCATAATATCTGCCATTTTTCCGATCTCATCTCGGCGACTCATAAAAAGCCGCATTCCAAGATGACCTGCCTTCATCTCCTGAATCATGGTCACTACCCTGGAAAGGGGTCCAGTGATACTCTTGGTGAGAAGGAGAGCAAGCCCGATGCCACATATCAGGGTAAGGAGGACTATTATGAGGAACAGGAGTGAGGAAACCTGATACTGCTGGATAATCTCATCCTTTAATGATTTTGATTTCACCTGATTGTACTCTTCCAGTTTATCGAGAGCATCCTGTGCTGCATCTCTGGGGATTTTAAAATTATCACTATATATACCTTCGAGTGCTGCCTCCTCCCTCCCGTTTGTCATGTGGTCCATGACCGCACGTAATGACTCTTCAAAAATTGGCCAGTTTTTGTTGAATTCATTGATATATTCCGTTTCTTCAGGAGTAAGAGACTTGCTTTGATACGTCTGCAATTTACTTTTGATATTGGTTATCTCGTCATCAATCTCTGCAAACTTATCTTTCCGCTCATCTTTGGCGAAAACAGTTTTGTAGATGTTTATCCGGATATTAAGAAAACTGTTGTCGGCATTTAATAATTGATCCAATGACACAAGATTGTCATCATATATCAGGGTTGCTTTCTCGGTCATCTGACCCATTGCATTATACCCGACGAGGGCAATTATAATGGCAAAAAAGATGATACATAAAAACCCCCCAATCAGTTTCTTTTTCATCGGAATGTTATCAAGAAACATCGTTATCATCTCATGGTTGAGTAAGTAGTAACTATTTAGATTCCCATAAAGATATGGTTCACCCCACTACCCGTTCCTGTCTTCGTCTTCATCATATCGTAGCGCTTTATGTAGGGTCGGTTCTGGGATGCGGGGTTCTTATTCTGCCCGGGCTTGCTGCGGAGATAGCAGGGCCGGCATCTCTGATATCGTGGATAGGTATCATAGTTTTGGCATTTCCGATGGCTCTTACCATGGGGATGCTCCCAGCCCGGTTTCCAAACGACGGTGGGGTATCGTATTTTGTAACCTATGCATTCAATGAGAAAATGCCACATTTATCCTGACATACATGGGAGGTTGCGCCGCCGGGATTGTTTTACTGAAGGATAACCGATATGCAGTATGTATGAGTATTTTTTCTCTTCTTTTAACATCGGGTGTTCTCATCTTTGTATCATGGGCGATTGTATTTCCAATAGCGATAACCATTCTGTGGGGTATTTTTGTAATGAGAAAAAGAAGAGATAATTCCTGCTCAGAAAATAAAAATTAAATTGTGGATTTAATCCGGGGTATCATTTTTTGGCGAGACCAAATACGCATTCATAATAACAGTGGGAACATCCCTCCCCAAATAATATGCAATCGTCTGTTTCTTCACTCATGTCATACGATTCACAATCACAATTTCCACTGTCTCCCCCGCATTCATAGTAGCATTTTGAGCACCCGGTCCCATAATAGATACAATCGTCCGATTCGTCAGTATATTTGTCATACGTATCGCAGTCACAAGCCTTTGTTCCGCCATAATAGGGGCGGTAGAATATCTGTACCTGCCCGCAATAATTTGAACCTGCATTGTTTGACCAGGTACTCTCATCTGAATCCTCAACGACATAGGTTCCTTTCCTGATAACCGCATCTGTATGGGCGACCCAGTATGCATTTGGCACTCCACCCATTCCAGGTTCCCCTGTTGTCTTCCAGGGACCATAGGCCATGCCGTCATTCATATTCCGAAGCATAATCTCTCCGGTAGAACTGGTTCCCTGACCATAGTTCCAGTGATATGTAATGATTTTACAGATGTATACGTCAGTATTGAAAGTCACCTGCGGTCTGCACTTTGCGTTATTCTCCACCCCATCCAGATTTCCGTTATCATACTTTTCAGTACAGTCGGTTGACTCAGGTGGTGTTGGTTTGTTATCCGTGCCTCCTTTTGTCTGAATACAGAAAACATACCGGTGCTGCTTGTCATAATTGGAATAAAGAGTATATGCGTGATTATCCGGTAGGTCTGGTGGTGCAAAGGATCTATCACTTCGAATGGTTATGGTTCCTCCATCACGAAACTCAATATCATATCCTTTTCCTGCCTCAAACGTTACCGGTCCGTATTCCTGCCAGTTCCAGTTTGCCGGCTGCCCGGACTCAGGAGTTGTGAAGTACCGCTCAACCTGAGCATAGGTGATCATATAACTCCCCGGCGGGTAATGTGAACCTGCCATTGCCACCTGACTTGGTTCAATCGGACCCCAGTAATCCACACAGGGTTTCGCTTTTGAAGAACTATCCGTTGGACCTGATGTGGATGTACTGATACAATATGCATATGCCCGTTCGCCATCAGAATTGGTAAACGTCGTGTATGCATATCCTGCCGGAAGATCAGGTGGAACAGATGATGACGATGATATTGATGCACCCCCGTTCTTAAAGGTAATGTGATAGGTTGTTCCAGCATTCATCTGTATGGGGCTGCTCTGTTGCCAGTTCCAGTTGAGTGGTCTGGACTCTTCAGGTCCAAGGGGTTTTGGCGGGCTTTGTGCATAATAGAGAACATAATATCCTGGTGGATAAAATGTACCGGCCTCCTGTATACCGGTTGGTTCAATCGGACCCTGTGGTGTACAGGGGATTGCTGATACGTATCCAAAGAATGGGATAAGGAGAAGAATAAAGACAATAATGCCATATCTGTGCTGGAACATCGCCCGCGGCATATATTTTTTCATGATACACCTCCACAGGGATCTGGATATGATGATCATCCATAACCCTGAATAATGGAGTAATGAGAATAAGATGTAATAAACTTTTGCACAATTGCATTACATTTATTTTATAAAAAACGCAAAAATCATAGGTTATTATGTGATGATCATCTCTGTATGAGCAGTTTGATCTCGCGGTTTATCTCACCCTTTTGGTATACTCTATACCTATCTTCATATTCAAATGCGGAATGAAATAATAATGTGTATTTAAATTATGCAGATTTTCTGGCATTGATCAGAGTTCCTGAAGAATTCGGATAATAAAAGATGTTGGATTATTTCCTGAATTGTGAAGGAAAGAGTTCCTCTTTTCCCGGTAGCCGAAGAGCTGCCCAGTATTCCTCGATAAAATCATTATCCACCAGCAGATCGATGTATCCCATCCGTTGTGCAATATCAACAGCCTCATGTCTTGCAGATACTGACAGGAGACAGGCATACGCTCCGGCAAGTGATCCGTTTCCGATACGATGAAATTCTGCGTTTGGAAATTCCGGAAGGATTCCAAATGATATCAGGTGATCAATATTCCCAAATGTTCCAAACGCTCCTGCAAGGAATATATGATGTATGTCGCTGGGATGCAACCGGTATTTTTGAAGAAGAACAGTAATCGCTGCAAGCACAGCAGCTTTTGAGTCCATAAGGTATGCCATATCCTGACTGGTAATAACAATGTCCTTCCCGGTTGCAGTCTGCTGCGCCGGAACCAGTAAAAATTCAAGACCATTCTCATCTGATCGCACTCCCGGTGCATGCTCGACAAATTTTCCGCTAAAATCAAGAATGCCTGCCTGAGCCAGTGCAGCTGCAGCATCAATTATCCCTGATCCACAGATCCCTTTCGGCTTTGTATCACCGATAACATGAATGGTGACATGACCATCCGGAGAGATGGTAACCGCATCAATAGCACCCTTCATCGCCCTCATTCCTGATCGCAACCCCGCCCCCTCAAAGGCAGGGCCTGACGCACATGAGGTAGAAACAAGCCAGTCTTTATTCCCGAGAATAATCTCCCCATTTGTACCGAGATCGATGAGAAGGGAGTTTTCTTGTATCGTGTGCATCCCTGCAGCCAGGACATCCCCGACGGCATCACCACCAACAAATCTGCTCACGGCAGGAAGACAAAAGACTCTGACATGTGGAGCTACCGCAAGGGTGCATTCCTGTGCAGTCAGTATGATTGGACTGTTCGGAATGATTGCATCGACATATTCCAGCGGTGATGGATCTTTTCCGGCAAAAAGCCATGTCATGACGGTATTGCCACCAATGCATACATCGTGTATATCGGTATCCAAAATTCCTGCATCTCTCGTCAGTTTGTGGATAACTTCATTGATACTCCCAATGGCTGCTGCCTTAAGTTCCAGTCGTCCTTCTTCCTGTCTTCCTATCGCAATTCGTGTAACCAGTTCCTCTCCAAGGGTTATCTGGCGGTTCAGCGTTGAAGCCCGTCTGATTACTTCACCGGTAAGCAGATCAATGAGAAGACCGACAACGGTTGTCGTGCCAAGATCGAGAGCAACACCAAACAAACTCCCCGTCGTATCCCCTTCTTCGAGTGCAATAACCTTTTTTGTCCCTCCCTCCTCAGCAATTACACCGGTTAGGGAGCTGGAAGAATTCATGATACAAGACCGCTGTTCTTCAGTCATCACTGGTCGTACACCGGTATATCCGGAAAACCGGATAGAAGGCCCAAGTACTGCTGTCGGACCGGATGTATCTTTTTCAACCAGATATTTATGAACCGACGGCTCAATGGTTCTGATACTCCGGGCAACATCAAGAAGGATCTGAGGGGAATCAATTCTGCTCTCTATTGGAATGGTAAATACAGCATCGCTCCACACCCTGACCAGGCATGCAAGACAGTACCCTTTCCGTTGTTCATCAAGGGTAAGAAATTTTGCACAGACGGAACCTTCTTCGGTAATCTTTCCTGATACTTTGATAACCCTGCATTTTCCGCATGTGCCTTTCC
>NZ_DAONKG010000056.1:9594-12135 GCF_035406105.1 Methanospirillum sp. | reverse complement strand
GGTTTCCATATTTTTGCGACTGCCATACTACCCATCCAGATGAAACACTCGGGAACCAGTCTCCCCAGGGTGTATTGGTAACCTGCACTTCTGCCTTTGTGGGTATGTGATAGGCATAGATATCTCCCCGTGAATGGGCCCCATTACGCCAGTCCTCCCAGACTATCCAGTCTTTGTCAATATCCGGCTGCCAATGTATTTCAGGAACATGACAGATTATCTCCTCTTCACCTGAAGACAGATTGATAAGGATAATGGCTTCATATCCGTATCGCTCATCCACAAAAACCACATTATTACCTGATACTTTTGGTGTCGTCTTTCGGAAAGAGCTGGAGTAAACCTGTTTTATCTCCCCGCAGGTCTGATTCCGGATATACACACATTTATCGATGCCGGAGTGGGAATGGCATTCCTCTTTCTTCTGTGTATGCTGTATTTCTCACTTGGTTATGTCTATTTATACGAACATGGACTGGGGGCACCTGAATTAGATCTGATTCTTGAGATAATGTTTATGGTTATGAATCTTGGTCCCAATGGCGTCATTCTCTTTTCCTTTGTCTGTATTATAGCCCTGTTTTGCAGCCTTTTGGGCGGAATATATGGTCGGGCACGGGTCCTTGAGACAACCCTTCCCCGGGCAATCCCCGGATTTTATGTGACACGAATGAGATACCTGCTTATTGTGTTTTTTCTTGTACTATCAGCGGGAATTTCGGATTTATTTTTCACTGCTGCATTAGCTCGTGAGTTTATTGCAATCCGTCTCATCCTGTTTAGTGTTCTTGGCACTCTGCTCATTTGGCTTGACCGGAGTTTGGGTATTCAGGAGCGTGGATCTTTTTTTTGGTACAGTATTATGGCAATGGGAATCCTTGTATCCTTCCTGATAGGGCTTGATCTGTCCATTCGGCATTTTTTGCTATAAATTGCTTCTCACCTGTTCATTTGGTCAATCAGTCCGGATAATCATTTCTGCAGTGATGGATGCCGTAAAAAAAACTCTATTGCGGTTTCCAAGCCCCCTTTTGGTGTTCCTTCAATCCGGCCAGTCAGGAATGTTGACGGTTTATCTCTCCTTACAAAAGGGGTAGATAGAGAAATTGCATCCGGAGAGATATCGGTGAGACGAAAGAGTGGTATGGAAGTATTTCGGCGTTTTTCTCTTATATCCTTTGTATATCATATTTATAGTTGCAGCTTCGAACCGATCGGAATGGATTCTGATATATCCTGATGGTACAGACTGATTGAAAGAACCGGATACTTGCGTTTATGAGGTTACCATGATTACAGCGTTCAGAGCTATATGCCCTGATCCGGTCTTTTGCTGATTTTTCTTCAGGGGAATGATGGTTCGGATATCTGACTTTCCCAGGCATTCCGGCGTCATAAATCTGGGAACGGCAATGAACAGAGTGTTTCTTTCCGATACTATACCACTACCAAATCAGATGTCTTTATCAGAGAATCGTATCGTTCCTTCAGGGCAGATGATCTCAAACCGTGCCCCTTTCTCAAACACCCCGGTCTCTTCTATCATAATGCCGGTGATAGATAATATCTCCCGGGAGAGGAATAACCCCTGCCCGGTATTTTTTCCATACTGATACTGAAATATCTTCTGTTTTTCATCAGGTTCAACACCCAGACCGTCATCCTCACAGATAATCCGGCTGGTGCCATTCATCTTCTCAAATCTGATACATATTTTTGTGATTTTATCCCCATACCTGACAGCGTTCTCAATGATATTTGAAAACACTTTTTCAATGAGAGGATCTGCATAGATCTCCAGATCTTCAGGGAGCTGATTCTCAAGAGTTACATGATGAAGAGAAGTATGTTTCAGGGATTTTATCACAAGATTCCTACAATTATGCCAGATTGGAGTCTTGATACCTATCTCCTGGTATTCTTTGGTAAATTTTACCGTGTTTACCGTTTGTCCCAGAATTGAAACCGCCTTGTCAATATATGCCCATGCAAGGTCAGGATTTTCATTCCGGTCCATTGTTGCAAGCTCCAGATACCCCTGCAATGAATTGAGCTGGTTGAGAAGATCATGCCTTGTAATGCTTGCCATAAGCTGCAGTTTCTTATTCGCATTCCCAAGAGCTGTTTCAACCATCTTTCTCTCATGGTTTTCCACAGACAAATCATGATTACTCTTCTGAAGTTCCTCAAGGGTTTTCTGCATCTGATCATTCATATAATGCAGTTTCTCCTGAGCGATCTGCAGATCTGAGTTATTTTTTATTGCAACCTCATAGGTCGAGAGGAGAATATTAATAATCTGCAATCGGGTTGCCGTGATGGTATATGACCGGTCCGAGAAGACAACCGTGAGAGGAGTGGGGCGGTCATTTGGATCCGGTTTGTTCATCGTCTGGAGAATGCTCGCAATCCGGCTATGGATTATATCAGGAGTATATGGTTTGATAATAAAATTGTCTGCTCCTGCCTCAAGACCTCTGATAACATCGACCGGATTGAAGAGATGGGTAACCAGTATGACCGGGATATCGAAAGTTTCCG
>NZ_DAONKG010000056.1:0-9584 GCF_035406105.1 Methanospirillum sp. | reverse complement strand
TATTTTTTATCGTTGAACAGAGTTCATATCCATCCATCTCAGGCATCATCACATCGGTCAGGATGAGATGGGGGCGCCTTTTTTGTATTGATTCAAGCGCCTCTTTTCCATTGGTTGTGATGATAACCGGATATCCTTCTTTTTCAAGGAGATAACGCAGATACTCCCCTTGTGTACGGTTATCCTCCACAACCAGAATATGCACCGATGAGTTTTGACCCATATCTGTCATGCATATCCTGAAAACGGAGAGTTCTGACAGGAGACTGTACTACTTGCCTGGCCAGATACAAAGCGGTAGGTTGCTATACTTGAATATCTCCGCTCACAGCTCATAATATGATATACCTGAATACACGTATTGTATATTAATAGATGCAGCCCGGTATGAACTTTAGGATTTTATGCTAAGAGCCCTTTTACTGTCCTGACCAGTTCACTTCGTTCAAATGTTCCTTTCATGAGGTAGGCATTGGCCCCTGAAGAAAGGCCATGCTCTCGATCTTCGCGTGAATCAAGTGCAGTGACGAGAACGACCGGCAGATGTGCAAGTCGCTCATCAGCCCGTATCTTCTGAGTGAGGGTAAACCCGTTCATCCGCGGCATATCCACATCTGAAACAACGATATCCACCTCATCCTCAAGCAGGATACTGAATGCCTCCATTCCATCACGAGCAGTACGTACCAGAAATCCGGCATTTTCAAGGGTTCTGCGAAGTAGTGCGCGTGATGTTACTGAATCTTCAACAATGAGCACTCTGCCTGCAGTTTTTCGTGGCGGTAGGGGTGCAGGTGCCAGGCCAGATAACCGAAGCCCCTCCTGAATCAGTTCAGGGGGATCCAGTACCAGTGCAAGCCGGCCGTCTCCAAGAACAGCAGCTCCGGTAATCTTCTTTACTCTTCGTAACTGGCTTCCAAGCGGGCGGACGACAATCTCCTGAACCTGCATTACCTCATCCACGGCATATGCTATCTTCCCCGCACCATATGCAACAATCATGACTGGTATCTCATCAGATTGTTCATCGTTCTCGAAATCCGGGGTTTTTAGCGCCTCTGAAAGTCTGATTATCGGGATTGATTCATCTTTGTACTGGATCATCTGCCGGGTGTTCCTTGCCTGAACGGTATCCGGAGGTACCCTAATGACCTGGAGGATCTGCTGCACCGGCACCACATAGAAAGAGGTCCCGTTCCTGATGATAAGTCCACGGAGGGTTGCAAGCCGAATGGGAAGTATGAGTGAGAAAGTGGTTCCCTTCCCATTTTCAGATGAGACGAGGACCTCCCCTCCCATACGGGTGATCGTATCCTCGACAATGGCAAGTCCAAGCCCCCGCCCGGAGAGGTCTGTTATCATGGGGCTTGTGGTCAGACCTGATTTGAAGATAAACCAAATCGCTTCATCATCGTTCACCAATTTCTCTTCATCAGAAAGCAGCCCCTTCTCCATTGCTGTCTTTCGAATCTTCTCCCGATCTATGCCCCGGCCGTCATCAGAAAGAGTGATCTCAACCTTACTCCCTGAATGGGCGGTGATTTTAATTTTAATCAGACCTCGTGCAGGTTTTCCCACTGCTATCCGCTCATCCGGATATTCTATGCCATGATCCACACTGTTATTGATAAGGTGCATGAGGGGAACCTTGAGCATATCTAACAGACGGCGATCCATCTCAATCTCTCCCCCTTCGGTCTTCAGATCCACCTCCTTTCCAAGGGCCCGCGAGTTCTCCCTGACCTGCCCGGATATCGGAATAAGGATACTTGATACCGGAACAAGGACAGCATCATGGATAAGATCTGCAATCTCGGTTGTACTGGCCTCCAGTGCTGACCGGTCAATGTCTGTTGCATGTATATGAGCGGTAAGATCGTGCTGGAGGTTTTTTATAAATTCCTGGTCATATTCAAGGAAATCACAGACACGTTCGAGAAAGAGGAGCAGCTCAGGAGGAAGCAATGTCCGGTTAGCCCCGTGCAGGGCATCTCTGATCAGGGTCATATCATTGAATACAAGACTGTGATTCCATCGCCAGAGGGAGAATCTGCTCATCATCTCCTGAAGTTCCTGGATCCGGTGTGTCAGGAAAAGCTGTGTCGAGAGGAGATTATCTGATCCGATAATGAGGCGGTCAAGTTTTTTCGCAGCGATTCTGACTGTTCCGGTATCAGGAACCGGGGGGCCGTGATAGGAGTCATTCCCATACTGGGAATAGGAGTGAGTTGCCGGTTTTACCTCAAGGAACATACTGGACGCCGCCAGAGTAGCCGGGTCATGTTCAAGGGATATTTTTGATTTTCTCTCCTCCTGTATCTGCTTGCTGATTGACAGGTCCTGTGTGTCTTTTGGCTGCCCTTCCCTGACTGGAGATCGTTCTTCTTTTTCTTTAGCACTCTTTCGCTCAGCAAGGCAAGCCCGCAGTCGTTGGATGATCTCTACAGGTTGCGGGCTTTTCTTCTCACCTTCAAAGAGAAAATTTCTGATACTCTTTACTGCATCGTGAAAGAGATCAAATTCTACAGCAGATGCAAAAAATTCTCCCCGTTTCATCAGGGAGAAGATATTTTCAAGGTTTAAACAGACAGATTCAATCTCACGCAGGTTTACCGCCCGTGCAGCTCCCTTCAGGCTGTGTGTCTTTCGAAACACCTCCTCAATGAGCGTAGATTCAGGATGATCCCCTGCCTGCTCAAGTTTTATCAGCCCGTCAGTAATCCCGGTGAGCAGTTCTTCTGCATCCTCACGGAATGTTGCAAGGAGGATTGCATAAAACTCATCATCTGAATCGGTCATGCAATGGTTATACCTGGTACTGGAGGGTGATCTTTTTCAGCCTGATGCCCAGTTCATGCAGATCTTCTGCAGTCTTTTCTGCTTTCCTGGTGATTTCAAGATTCTTTTGTGCTGCATTCCTGATATTTTCGATGGCTTTTGTTATCTGATCCATTCCGGCAACCTGATCCTGAATTGATTTGGTAATCTCGATCGCTTCGTGCGATGAGTCTGCTATGGATCGTGTCAGCACTTCTATGGCTTTTCGGGCGTCTGTTGTGAGTCGGACCGCATCAGCCACGGTATGTGATCCCCGTTCTGCTGACACCACGGTGGAGGAGACACCCCGCTGGATATCAGTGAGAATGGTTCTGATAGTTCCGGTCGCCTGTTTTGACTGCTGGGCAAGGTTATGAATTTCATGGGCAACCACGGCAAACCCTTTTCCAAAGTCTCCGGCTTTGGCAGCTTCAATGGATGCATTTACTGCAAGCAGATTTGACTGCTCTGATATGTCAGTAACGGTTGCGATAATCTCCCCGATTGCCTGACTCTGTTCGGAAAGTTTCACAACATTCATACTGATCATGTCCATCTGCCGCTGGATATGATTCATCCCGTCAAGGATCTCCTGAACCGACTGCTGACCGGTCTGTGAAACCTCGATGGCTTTCATAGCCTTCTCTGACATGGACTTTGTCTTCTGGTTCACAAGATCAGTCTTTTTCCTGACCGTCTCCACGGTGTCTGATGTTTCGTTGACCGTCTCGGCCGTCTGACTACTAGCCGAAGAGAGTTGCGATGTCACGGTCAGGATCTCATTCGATGCTACTGAAAGGACAGACACTCCTTCAAAGAGTTCTTCGGTGATCAGCTTCATGAGTCTGGACAGTTCAATCCCGATGGTATTGAGGGCATCCCTGTATGCAACAAACTCCCCTGCAACCGGGATCTTCTCATCAAACCGGGCAGTAAAGTCACCGGATGCATAACAGTGGGCAAGTCTCATCGCTTCATTTACTGGCTCGGTAATCGTCTCAAGAGTCTTGTTAAATCCTGCAATAATACGCCGGTATCCGCCACGGAATGCTTTCTCATCGCCACGTATCGAGAGATCTCCGGCACGGGCTGCATCGGTCAGTTTTATGGTCTCTTTATGCAGGTGATCAAATGATTCAACCAGGAGTTGGAGAGAGGGGCGGATCTGGTCGTGCTCATCTACCGGTCCGGTAAACTCCTGGATATATTCACCATTGGCTATCTTGACAATATTCCCCACGACATTTTTCTGCAAATCATCGGCAAATTCATCCATGGTGGCTGCCATGATACCTATCTCATCCGCCCGCCTGATATTCAGCCTGGCTGACAGATGACCATTGCGAAGTTCTTTGATCATGGCAACGACCTGCTGCAGGGGCCCTGCAATAGATCTTCCAAAAAGGATTGCAATGATGGCACCAATAAGGATGGAAGCAATGACGATGGCTAGGATGGTACTTCTGATGGTGACGATGGGTCCTTCAAAATCGGACATCTCTGCACGGGACACGATATACCAGTCAAGGGGTTCAAAGTAGGTGTATGCATCAAGAACGGTCGTCCCGTTGACCTGATGGATGATAGCCCCTTCTTTTTTCTGGAGCATCTCCTGGACATATCCCATCTCTGACCAGTTTGCACCATCCTGTGTGGGGTGGACAAGGACCATCCCATTGCCATCAAGGACATACATGTATCCGTTCTTTCCGACCACCGTATTTCGAATACTCTTTTTCACCACATCAAGCGTCTGCTCTTCGGCGGTTCCCACAAACAATACCCCGATGACGGTCCCGTTCCGGTCCTTGATTGGCTCGTAGGCGGTCACATAATTGACACCAAAGAGATCCCGTCTGCCATAATAGGTAACACCCTGTTTTACCGCGATTTCATACACATTATCGGTCAGACGAGTTCCAACGGCCCGTTCACCATCGGTCCCTTTGACATTCGTCGATATTCTGACCGCATAGCTGTTATTATACACCTGAAAAATCGTCGCTGCTCCACCGACAAGATCTCTGACCCCGTCCACAATCTCGAAATTATTATTGACAACGTAATGTTTCCCGTTCTTATCAATGAGTGTCATATTATTATCGATAATCTCCGGGGTCCCTTTTGCATAAAAGTTCTGTCGTAAGACGTTGAGATCACTATTTACCTTATTCCTCGTCAGCTTATAGACATCATTGGTCCATCCTTTCATATCCTGGACCTGTGTCTCAAGTAATGTCTCAATCTGCTCGTTGATTACATTCACAGAACTTGAATAGGAGACAAGTCCGAGAAGCAATGTGGGGATAATGGCGAGAAATAATGATATGACAAGAATTTTCGTGCCTACTTTCAAGTCAGAAAAAAACTGGATCAAAAGTTCTCCTCCTTCAGGCTGAATTGTTCATGCTCGATGCGATACCAATCTGATACCAGCGATTGTCCTGTATCAGGATTCTGGTCAGGTTTCCGTGTCATCAATTATCATCCTGGGATCTGTCAATAATGCCTGTGCATTCAGCACCTTGAGGGAATCCTTTGTTCCACAGATAATATTCTGCCATTCCTTCAGGTGGTTCTCATCCGTCCTGACAATATCTTCGGTTGTGAGTGTTCCAATACCAGTAATCTGATCTGCGAGGATGCCAAAGGTAAGATTCCCGTCCGTAAGAACAATCACCCGGTTCAGGTCTGTCAGTCCTTTCTCCGGAATGGAGAGAAGCGGTCTGAGATCAATGAGGGAGATAATCTCTCCCCTGACCGAACAGATACCTGCGATAAAATCAGGAGTCCCGGGAACCGGTGTTATCTCTGAGGTCTGGATTACTTCCCGTATGTATTTCATTTCAACCGCATACTCCTGATACATCAGGTTGAATCTGATAATCTCAATGACCGGAGGCTGGGTTTTCTCTTCTTCCGGGAGTGCAAGCTGTATAGATCGTTCCTGAAGCACCCGTTCGATATCCTGCTGATCGCGCACGGTTACAATATCCGTTTCTTCCCCTTCATCCGGTAGGGGTTGAAGAATGTCAGCAAGCCGGGTTTGGCTTTTCGATCCATATTCAAGGAATTCAACGAGATCAAAAATGACTATCAGATGAGAGGAGAAGATTTTTATTCCTGGAATCATTGTCTGCACATGTTCATGCGGGAAACGCTCGTCAGGCACCAGTTCTCCTTTCTGAATGATGTATGTCTTGTCTACCCAGAGTGCCACATTTTCCAACCCTTTTCTCACGATAATCAGGTTATCGCCCGGAAGGGGGGAGCGCTTTGGAAATCCAAACAGTTCCCTGGCTGAGTACACGGATATTATCTCTCCATGAAGGTTAATGGTACCAACCAGTCCTTCCTCTCTCTTTCTGACTGGTGTAATACTGACCATCCGTATCATGGTTATGGCATCAGCAAAAGGTATCCCGCACCGTAGGTTCCCGACTGAAAAGAAGAGGTACCGTTCCATGGCAATGCAACGAAATAGTTCATTCAGGATATGTCTTTCCTCAATATAATACCGCAGTACATGCAGTCAGGGGGCCATGGAAAAAGTATTGCAATGTTGGTCTTTATGGTTCATTGTGAGTTTTTCTCTGCTTATGGGTGAAAATCACAAAGATAACATGTCATAATCGGGTGATCGATATAATAATAATATAATAAAAACAATGGAATGAATCAGGGATGGGGATGGGTCCGGATACAGTCGTTCATCTTTCGGATACCGATATTGAGATAATTGATATCCTGACAGATGTTGGTTTAAAGAGCGGGGAAGCACGCGTCCTTGTTGTACTCTTCAAAGGGTACGACCTGACATCACGTGAGCTTGAGAGGATTTCTGATCTTCGGCAACCTGAAGTCAGTATTGCGATTAATCAGCTTATCAAGCGGTCATGGGTATATGTCACCAGCCATATCACCGAGAAGAAAGGCAGGCCGGTTAAGGTATACAGTCTTCAGCGGTCCATCGATGAGATTCTTGATCAGATCAAAAGTGAGATTGAAGGAGACTACCGCAGGAAGATTGAGGTTATCGAGCGGGTCAGGGTTATGGTTCGGGAAGCGAAGGAGACCGAATAATCCCCCTTTTAAACATTATCTCCTGTATCGGGATGTATAAAAATAAAACCGGATAATCCGGGTACTATTTTGTTTTCATATCATCTTGCCATACAACAAACCAGAGCCGAACGTCCACCAATAATATCAGGGAATGACATCATACCTTACTGCATATATCTGGTGATCATCTGTGAAAAAGGCGTTCTGGGTAACATCAATCATACTTGTTCTTTGTTTTGCTGGTGTGGTCGCTGGCGATGATATGACCGACCGCATACAATATCCCGAATACTGGTATCAGCAGGGAGTCTCGGAGTTTTTGTTAAAACATTATGATCGGGCACTTTTTCTTCTTGACAAAGCAGTCGCCCAGGATCCTGATCTGGCAGATGCCTGGTACTGGCGGGGCGTCGTGCTCAGTGCCCTTGGTGATAGTGCGGGATCTGCTGAATCAATTGCCAAGGCAAAAGCAATGAATCCAATGATTGATGATCCCTATCATCGCCGGGTCGGACCGCTTGCTGAACTGGTTGTCACACCGGTCCCGACACCACGGACTGTCAGGGATGAAGAACAGCCCCAGATGGTCGAGACAAAGATTGATCTCTCAAAGCAGCCTGACCCAACCGGGCCGGATATGGTCATCACCTCATTTGTCCCGACGGTACGGGAAGGAAACCCCCAGCTTGAGGTGAAAGCGACAGTTGTAAACCAGGGGTATCGGCCATCAACGGACTTTTTTATCACGTTCTATGCATCAAATGATTCAACCATCACCAGAGATGATACTCCAATCGGCTATTATCTCATACCAAACTTAAAACCGGGGACGGAAAAGAAACTGACCGGATACTTCCCGATGGACCGGATGCAGCCGGGAACCTTTTACCTGGGAGCCATTGCTGATCCGGCAAATGAGATCATGGAGGTTTCAGAGGATAATAATGTGAAAGCCTCGGCATCGAAGGTGACAATCCCTGATGTGAAGAGCTCAGCATTTCTGGTCACCACCGGATCTGTGCCATTTGTATCAGAAGAGACCGAGGAAGATTCCAGATTTTCGATAACCCGTCCGGATCTGGTCATCAGTAAGATTACTACCCAGCAGTCTGCAGTGCAGGGTGGTACCCTGAATGTGAATACGACGGTGAAGAATCAGGGAGCAGCATCTGCAGGACCCTTCAGAATCTCATTATATCTCTCGCCTGATGCCCTGATTACCGAGCAGGATCGTGAGATTGGGTATGGGCTGGTTGCAGATCTCGGGGTCGGAATGCTTCGTGATGGAACAGCCATAGCAACGGTCCCGGCTGATCTGGAGCCAGGTACCTATTACCTTGGCGTGATGGTAGATTCAGGAAAGGAAATTTCAGAAGAGAATGAGGCAAATAACCTCCTCTTTGCAGACAAGATGGTGAAAATTTCTCCCGGGACACAGCCAGTTGTGATCCAGACCCAGGAACCTCCGAACCTTCCTGATCTTACCATCTCTGATGTCAGCTCTGATACAGAAGGAACCTCTGGCGGGGTCATGAATGTCTCAACATCAATACGGAATGTCGGCTCTGGAGATGCAGGGTCGTTTATCGTGGAACTTTATCTATCCGCAGACTCTGAACTATCTGATGAGGATATTCTGCTGGGTATGGGTGAGATACCCGAACTTCCGGCAGGGACTCAGTCTGATGGGAATGCACCCACACCGATTCCGATGAATATGACTCCGGGGATATACTACTTTGGTATCCTGGTGGATAGCGAGAATAATGTCATCGAATCTGATGAAAACAATAATATAAGATTTGCGAAAATCCCGGTTACCATTAAATAATACCCTCAACTTTTTATAATTATAAGGTGGAAACACTATGCAGACTAACAACAATAGCTGTGGTGTATCTTATGACAAATCAACTTCACGATCTTCTTATTCACCTTCTCTCCGACGATTCCCTTTCAGGAATTCCCAATATTGGTGAGTTACCAGATTCAAAAGAACGTGATCTCATCTTATCATTCATTGAAAAAAAATGATCCTTCAACAAAAAACGAACCGGTTGGATGCGATTTTTGCCCATAGTCCACAACCGATTATTATTATGAGTCCTTCAGGCGTTATTACCGAAGTGAACCAGTCATTTCTTCATATGAGTGGTCTGTCTGCAGAATCCTGTGTTGGAAAACCGGTGAAGACAGTATTACCTGGTTTTCTCCTGTCTACAGATGGATATGCCAGTACCAGTTATGAGAATGAAATATTTGACCTAAACTTCCCTTCAGGAAAACGTGTCCTCGAACAATATCCAATTCCTGTTCACGACAAGTCCGGAATTCTGACTGAAATAATTCTGGTCTTTAAGGATATTACTAGCCGGGTACTCGCTGAAGAGCAGGCAGAGGAGATCAGGCAGAAACTTGCACATGATTACGGCGAACGAGTCAAGGAACAGAAACTTTTCTATTCTGTTGCCTCTCTTCTTCAGGATGATTCAAAATCAGTTGAGGATACACTTCGTGAAATCACTGATTTAATCCCTCCTGGGTGGCAGTATCCTGATATCACCGGAGCCCGAATCCAGTTTGGAGGTAATTCATACCAGACCGGTAATTTCAAAGAAACTCCCTGGATCCAAAAGGCGTCCTTTCATACAAAAAGTGGAAATATCGGAGTTATCGAAGTAGTGTATCTTAGTGAGAAACCC
>NZ_DAONKG010000055.1:0-12304 GCF_035406105.1 Methanospirillum sp. | reverse complement strand
CTGCTTTGTCCGTGCCCTGGAGATACACCCGGATGATCCGGAAGCACTGACCATGCGGGCATCCGTTCTCCGTCAGATCGCCCTGCAGAACCAGGACCCGATGCGATGTCTGGAAGCGGTTGAGATCTGCAATAAAACCCTGAAGATGCATCCTGATTTTGGCCCTGCCCTGCATGAGAAAGGAATGGCTCTGTGGACCCTTGGAAAACGTGACGAGGCGATGGATCTTTTTGAACAGGCCAGAAAGGTATATGCTGCATACCAGTACCCGTGGGATCTGAAGGGGAGGTTTCTCTTTGAAAAGCGACAGTACCATGAGGCTATCGAGGCATATGAAGAGGCACTAGAAAGAAAGCCTCATGACCCGGACCTTCTCTTTGCTATGGGCCGTGCCCTCATGAAAATCGGCGGATACCATACTGCCATTCAGTTCTTTAAGAAATGTCTGAAGATCCGGCCTGATTATACCGCAGCATGGCTGCTCCTTGGAAACTCCCACAAGGTCTTAAGCCAGTTTGATGACGCCATCGAATGTTATGAAGAGGCTATGGAGCTGGACCCTGCAAGCACCAAATACCGTAAGTATATCGCGGATGTCTATCTAGTCATGGGAAAGGAAGCCCTGTATAAGGAAGGAAAGCCACAGGAGGCCATCGAGTATTTTGATAGGACCATCCGGATGATGCCAAACCATATCACAGCCTGGTTCTCCAAAGGAACTGCATACAAAAAACTCGGGTCATACCGGAATGCAACGGCGTGTTTTCTCAAGGTTGTGGAGATCGATCCCCAGAACGGGCATGCCTACTATGAGATGGCACAGATCCTGGAAAAAACCGGCAATACCGAAGAAGCCCTCAGGTGTTACCTTGAGACAGTCCGGTGTGATCCCTCGCACACAGACGCTATGTACAAAGCTGGAAATCTGCTCATGGAAGGCGGGGATTATAAAAATGCCATCGCATATTTTGACCGGGTTCTTGACCGGAATCCTGATTCATCTGTTGCATGGTTTGCAAAGGGGAAGGCACTCCAGCGGCGGGGTCAACAAAAAGACGCCGACCGGTGCTTTGAACGGGCCTCAAAACTTGCATCACGCTAAAAAATTGGGAGTCAGATATCAAACCCAAGCTTGTTTGGCGCAGGAACGACCTGTGGCCCGTTAAACTCGGGGTTTCCATACAGGTACTCTACAATCAGTTCGGCAAACCGCTTTGCATCCCCCGGATCACGGGCTGTGACAAGCCGGTCAAGAAACACATACGGCTTATCCTCAAATTTTACATCCATCTTCATAAGTTCCCTGATGGCACTCCCAGAGATGACCGTTGCCGGACGTTTCTTTAAAATTCCTGCTCGCGCCATTACCACCGGAGCAGTACTGATCCCCCCGATCACCTTCCGATGGATCCTAAATATCTTTACCAGTTCCAGAAGGTCAGCATTATTCCAGAAATGGGCCTGTGCTCCATGCCCACCGAGAATCGCCAGGGCATCAAACTCGTCTTCCTTTGTCAGGATGACCTCTTCAAAACTCAAAGGCACATAGACCCCGCCACCAAAGGTTCCCTTTGCCTGTCCTTTCTCACGGGATGCAAACTCATACGGGATCTTGTTCTGGTCAAATACCGCTATGACCTGTGCCAGTTCCTTGTCATGGTACTGGGTCGGGGGGACTGCGATCAGGATTTTCATATAAAAAGTTAGGTGGTTGATGCTGATGTTCCGCCACTTAATTGCTCGGCCATTCCTGGGGTGATATATCCAAGCTCGCCAAGACCAAAGGTTCCTTTCTCGACTTCACCAAACTTTGGAAAGTCTGGCAGGGTACTGTTGGTCCCGTTCGGGATGATATCTTTAAAGTATCCGATGGCTTTTTGGGCCTGATCATAATACTTTTGTGACTTCTCATAATTTGCCTCACCATTCGAGACTGATGAAATGTACGTCCGGTCATTGATGTATGATTCATAATAGTCCCGTGCCTGTGAGATGAGATAGAAGAAGGCATCAACATAATTTGCCTTTTTCAGGAAATCATCGGCGACATTCATACCGATCAGATCCATAAAAGTGCTATCTGCCCATTTCAGCCCTTCACCGGTCAGGAACCGGTGCCCTGGTGACTTTTCGGTCTTGTCATTAGTCGGATCATCATCCGGCTGATTGGCAGTATCCACATAATCCTCAAACCAGCGGATGGTCGTTGTCTTAAACTTCTCGGTTTGATCTTTTGCAGAGGAATCAAACGTTTTCTGGGTCATGGGGATGGCAATGTCAAGGCCTTCGAGCGTTTCACCATGCTGCTCATCCTTCTCTTCAGGCATCGGGGCGCCTGCCGGAGGCAGGGTGTACATGGTCATGTTCGGGAATTTGTCCCTGATCTGATCCCAGAACCCGGCCGACACCTGGCGGTACTGGTCAGCAAGGGCATAGTATTCGGAACCATCCGTAGTTTTTGAGACGGATTTCAGGTACGAATGATAGTCTGTGTAGGCATTTCCTGCCATTTGGGCATAATAGAGATAGGAAATGATATTATTTGCAATCGGGAAGAGGTCCGGGCTTACATTCTCCATAATAAGCCGGTAATAAGCATCGGTCACTTCACTCAGCAGACTCCCGGTCGGGACGGTTGAGTTTGATATCTTCCCGATGATCTTTCCTGCCTCACTCATGAATGCATCGTCATTATACGGGGTCGCATCCGATGAGGCCTTCATACTCAGAGGCATCTCTTCAAACTGGGGTGCAAATCCGGCACTACAGACGGATACACAGAGCACCAGTACAGCGATGCCGGTCAGGATAACAGAGACGCTGCGTTTCATACCCTCAGTCATCATATAGGGAACTCAAAAAGGTTTCCTATCCGAAGAGCACCAGACCTGTCGGGGAGATTGCGCCGGATAACAGATATAGGGATACCGATCAAACCATCAGAGGTACGAGGTGGGCAGTGTGGCTGACGAAAAGCAGGTTGAGGCAATAAAAGGCGGGGTGGCATCATGGAACCAGTGGAAGGCTGAGAACCCGAGAAAACGGCCTGATCTTCGGGGTGCTCACCTGACAGGTCTTCACCTGGAAGGAATCAACCTGAACGGGGCACGACTTTCAGAGACGGATTTTGAGTTTTGTAATCTCAGAAAAGCGAACTTTGCCGGGGCGGACCTCACCAGGGCAAACCTGTCAAACACTGACCTGACCGATGCAATATTCCTGAATGCAAATCTGCAGGGTGCCCGGCTGACCGGGGCGACGGTCACCAGGGCAGATTTCAGGGGTGCAAACGTGGCAGGGGCAGATCTCAGACAGATTAAGCGCGGCCTTTGATCAGGATACAGGAGCGTAGAGCGTTGTCCGCTCTGCAAGAACTCTCCCCAGGTCAGAGCAGATATACTCCATCTCCTTGGGATCCAGATACTCACCGGTTCCCCCTCCTGCTTCCCCGGTCACGTCATCCAGGTACATCGTGCCGGCAAGATCATCAGCACCGGCAAGCAGTGCCATCTGCGTCATTTTTACCCCAAGTTTCGGCCAGGAGACCTGGATATGATCAAAGTTGTCAAGAAAGAGACGACAGACGGCGGTAGTCACCAGATCATCCCGACCGGTCGGACCAGCCTTTACCAGCCCTTTCTCAAACAGGGGAGTCTTCTGGTGAATATAGGAGAGGAGCACCATCTCAGTAAAACCGCCAGTATCATCCTGAATCCTCCTGATCCTCTCCAGATGTTCTGCCCGGTCCCGTGTATTCTCAGTAGAGCCGTACATAATGGTGGCAGTTGACCGGAGACCACGGCCGTGTGCCTCCCGAACGATCCGCTCCCAGACGTCGGTCTTTACTTTTGCCGGACAGATGGTCTTTCTGACATCATCAACCAGAATCTCAGCTGCCGTTCCCTGAAGGGTCCCAAGCCCCCCATCCATCAGCCTTTGGATAACCTCAGTCGTAGACATCTTCCCTTTTCGTGCAACAAAATCCACTTCGTCAGGGGAGAAGGCATGAATATGCACCGATGGATAGACCTCATGGACCCATTGCATGAACTGCAGGTACGTCTCAAGGGTGAAATCAGGATGAACACCGGAGAGGAAACAGATCTCCGTGACCTTCCGCTCCTGTGCTGCACGTACCTGCTCCTTTACCTCTTCCTCACCAAACAGGTACGCCCCGGGGCTGTTTTTTGTCCGGCCAAACCCGCAGAACCCACAGAGATTTTTACAGATATTGGTGATATGGATGTTCTGGTTCCTGACAAACGTGACTCTGTTGCCATTTTTCCGTCTGCAAACCTCATCAGCCGCACGAAAAAGATCATATACATCCGGGCCGGTGACCGAAAAAAGAAAGACTGCCTCATCAACGGTGAGGCGGTGGCCGGCCAGCGTATCTGATAACAGGGTCTTCAGGTTCATGGCCGGATCTTCCTGTCTGGTTTCATCGCTTCCTCCTCCCGACGCGCCCGGCTTCGAAGATACAATTCATGCAGGATCATGATGGTTACCACGATGATGATCACCGGGACAATATTTAACGGGAGATACCCAAGGATCGGGATTTTATATATGGCCTTCCCGATGATCCATTCTTTTTTTACCGGCTCAATCGGACCACCCAGGTTCCGGTAATTTGACCATCCAATCTGATCGATAACCGGGTTGTTGTCCCCTTTGGTAATATATCCGGCATGAGGAGCGGTGTAGGTTCCGGTCCGCTGACCGGCAGTCACCCTGATCTCCTCCCCTTCCTCAACCCAGAACATGGCACGATGGATGATAGGATGCAGGTCGGTGTTCCCGTTCGGACGGTAAATGATAACATCACCCGGCATCCCGAACTTTTCATACCCCGACCTGTTGCCCTCCTCAAGACTTTGCAATGCACCGTACCGATCCCCGGCCACCACAAGAACAAGGTCTCCGACGTTCATGTGCGGTACCATGCTCTCTGACTCGATGGTGACGATGGCCGGCCAGGTCCCGCAGACGAGCAATAATACGGCAACCACCGCACCGACGGTCACCAGTACTGATGTAATCTCCCGGACAGCCGATGGTATCTGATCCTCACTCTTCCAGAACCTGATAATTTTATCCTGAATTGATTTCTTGGCGGTATGATCTGCCATGATGTCTCTATATGGTTTTTGAGCTGGCCACATAAGGGTTCACTTCCCCTTCCACACGGATGTCATGGGGTATGCGTTCCATGAGGGTTATTTCCCCGCATGCAGAAGGTACTAGGACAGAATGCTTGACAGCTCCCTGGTTGTGGAACGGTTCCTGGACACGAAACTTCAGGTCCATCCTGATGTGGTCAGATATATCTGTGAAAAAAAGGATGAACGACTGATTGATCAGATCATATCCCATGTTCCTGATGACTGTCTTGTCGTCTCTTTACGGCACATTCCCGGCATTACACCAATCCGCGACGGAGTCAGGTTCCTCAGTGATCCTGAGGTTGATATCATCTCCGGACGGATGGGAACTGCACAACCAGTGGCAAAGGTTGAGGATTATATCGCGTATTTTGCAGATCGATACGCAAAACTGTCTGCAATGATTCGCGGGCGCTGTACCCCCATCCCCATTGAAGCCCTCAGGCGTAACTCCCGATATAAACAGGAGGAGTTCTCGGTCTGCGGCATGGTCATGGACGTGAAAAGTACCGGGAATGGACACCGGATGGTGGAACTTGAAGATATGACCGGATCGGTGAACGTGCTGTTTCACAAGGATCGTCCTGACTTTTCTGAGGCCGAGCGGATTGTTCCGGACGAGGTGATCGGAATCAGGGGGACCCTCTCGCATGAAGGAACCCTCATGTTTGCAGACCAGATCTTCAGACCTGACATCCCCTTCTCCTATGCTCCCTACACCAGCGACCGCAAAGGAGCGGCGGTCCTGATATCAGATATTCATGTCGGCAGCGATACCTTCCTTGAGGATGCATGGAACCGGTTCGGAGACTGGCTCAGTGACAGTGAGGTCTCCTATCTGCTGGTGGCAGGCGATCTTGTGGATGGCATTGGCATTTATCCTGACCAGGACAAGGAACTGGTCATCACCAACATTTATGAACAGTATGATGTGCTGGGTGAGATGCTTGCAGGCCTTCCGCCGCATTTGAAAATCATCCTCTCTCCAGGGAACCATGATGTGGTCAGAGGTGCCGAGCCCCAGCCGGCCATACCGGAGAAGTTCCGACCCTCATACCCGGCCTCATGTATTTTTGTTGAGAATCCGGCACTGGTAAACCTGCAGGGGGTTAGGGTTCTCATGTACCATGGCCGGTCATTTGATGATCTGATCGGGCTGATGCCAGGGGCAAGCTATGAAAAGGCCCATGAGATCATCCCTGAAATGCTCAAACGGAGGCATCTGGCCCCGTGTTATGGCCGGAGAACCCCCATTGCCGCAGATACCGTTGACCGGCTCGTTATCGATCCCATCCCTGAAGTGGTGCATACCGGTCATGTCCATATTTACGGGATAAGCCGGTACCGCAATGTCCTTGGGATCAATTCAGGGACATGGCAGAGTCAGACGGCATTTCAGAAACAGATGAACATACAGCCAACGCCAGCGGTTGCAGTCGCCCTTGATCTCAAGACCTTGCAACCACAGGTATATGATTTTATGAACGGCTCTCCGGAACCACTCGTTTTATAAGAAGGGGGTGATCTGCCTCCTGTTCCTGCCTGATATGCCAGGCGAGCAGGATAGCATCAGTCTCCTGCTCCCATGCTATCAGTTCCGAATCACCGGGCATCAGCCGTAATGCAGCCCGTATTGCCTTTTCTGCTTCAGGATACCTGCCAAGATCCATCAGAACCCGGGCATACCCTTTCTGCCCCGGGCCATAGGCAGGATCACGGCTGATTGATTGCTGATACAGATCCTGAGCATCGGTAATCCTCCCTGAGCGGTATACTATCATCCCAAGATGTGCCAGTACTTCTCCATCATCAGGGAGGAGGACCCGTGCCTTTTCACATGCCAGTCGTGCCTTTGTGTACTGCCCTTGTGCAGCAAGGATAGTCCCCCAGGTATCAAGAAACGGCCCGTAATCAGGTGCGTATGTCATGACCGGTTCCATGATCCGTCGCGCATCAGCAGGGAATCCAGCCATGCAGAGTGTATATGCCCGTGCATTATCCAGCTTCAGGTCATCGGGATACTGAACCTGGAGGCTGACGATATGAGCAAGGGCTGCATCATACTCCTGCATCCTGAGGTACATGAATGCCAGAAGGAGAGAACTCTCATAACTCCTGGTATGAGAAGGGATGCTCAGAAGGATTTCTGCTGCGGTCCTGTAATCACCCCGGCCGGCAAGACCAAGGGCGAGTTTGCGGTAAAGGAGATCCTGATACTCCGTGAGCATCTCATACGAATAATCCGGAAATGTCCCGTTTTCAAACGATCTGATCAGAGTATCAGGGTCCTGAAGGACCACATCAGATATATTCCGATCGTACTGGGAGATCCCGGATACTCCTGATATTGCAGGGAGAATACAGAGAACAACCAGACACATAACCCGGCTGATATGCTCCTTCATGCCTATACGAGAGAGTAGGGAGACCGCGTTTTTTCGAATCATTCCATGCCATGTGGTTCGGTATTATAAATGCCACCGATGCAATTCGTATCGTTATTTACGTATAATCATCGAATGATAACAGATCACCGTCTCGATTCACAGTCTCTGACTGGACGTGATACGTATGGATATGTTATATATTGTACCGGTTTGTGCCCTTATCGGGCTTATCTTTGCTGGTCTCAGCTATGCCCGGATGAAGAAGGAGTCTCCGGGTGATGAACTGATGCAGAAGATAGCCGCAGCTATTCATCTTGGTGCAATGACCTACCTCAAACGGCAGTATACTGCCATCGCGGTGTTTGTCATTGTGCTTGCGGGTATTCTCTCTGTGGTAATCAACCCCCTGACTGCAGTCTGTTATGTCATCGGTGCAGGCCTTTCCGCTCTTGCAGGATTTATCGGCATGTACTCGGCAACCTTTGCAAATGTACGGACTGCAAACGCAGCACGGCAGGGAATGGCATCTGCCTTTAAGGTCTCATTCTCTGCAGGGATGGTCATGGGTCTGACGGTTGTCGGGCTTGGTATGATGGGTCTGTCCCTTTTATTCTTCGCCATGTCCGGAATCACCGGTGAGACAAGTCAGGAAACCATCAACATCCTTTCCGGATTCTCCCTTGGTGCATCATCTATCGCACTCTTCGCCCGTGTCGGCGGTGGTATCTTTACCAAGGCTGCTGATGTTGGTGCTGACCTTGTCGGCAAGGTCGAGGCAGGTATCCCGGAGGATGATCCCAGAAACCCCGCGGTTATCGCAGACAATGTCGGTGACAACGTCGGTGATATTGCCGGTATGGGCGCTGACCTCTTTGAATCCTATGTTGGTGCTGTGATTGCAACGATGCTGATCGGAGCAACCGCGGGTATGGCAAGCCAGTTCCCCGGCGTTCCGTCGATGAATCTGATTGCCCTTCCCATGATGATCGCCGGTCTTGGTATCATCGCATCAGTCATCGGTTCATTCTTTGTCAGAACAAACAAGAACGAGGCACATGCAATTCACAAGGCATTCAACTCAGGAACGTTTGCAGGGCTGCTTCTGACGGTGGCGGCAACATATGCACTTGTTGAAATGTTCGCACCAGGGCAGATTGGAATCTTCTTTGCAACGATTGCCGGTCTTGTCGGCGGGTTCCTTATCGGCCTTGTGACTGAGTACTACACATCCTATGATCACAAACCGACCCGTTCCATCGTCAAGTCAGCAGAGAGCGGAGCCGCAACCGATATCATCGCCGGTATTGCCGTCGGTATGGAGTCAACCTTCATTCCGGTACTAATCGTCGCCGTTGCTATTCTCATTGCAAACCATTTCGGAGGCATCTATGGTGTCGCGCTTGCGGGTGTCGGTATGCTGGCAACCCTTGGTATTACCCTCTCCGTTGATGCATATGGTCCGATTGCAGACAATGCAGGTGGTATTGCAGAGATGAGTCACCAGGGACCAAATGTCCGTGCCATCACTGACACTCTTGACTCAGTCGGGAACACCACCGCAGCAATCGGAAAGGGATTTGCAATCGGTGGTGCAGCTCTGACCGCCCTTGGTCTCTTTGCTGCATACACCCAGGCAGTCAAACTTGACATGGTCAACATGCTTGAACCAGTCGTCTTTGTCGGTATACTTATCGGTGCCATGCTCCCGTTCCTGTTCTCATCCTTTGCGATGAAGGCAGTCGGAAAGGCAGCAGGGTTCATCGTTGAGGAAGTCCGCCGCCAGTTTAAAGAGATCCCAGGCCTGATGGAAGGAAAGACCGACCCTGACTATGCATCCTGTATTACCATCTCCACCAATGCAGCACTGCGTGAGATGGTCATTCCAGGACTTATGGCAATCGCCGCTCCGATTATCGTCGGTATTTCCCTCGGTTCTCATGCCCTTGCAGGTCTTCTGGTCGGCTCAATCTCCGCCGGATTCCTAGTTGCAATCATGATGGCAAACGCCGGTGGAGCCTGGGACAATACCAAGAAGTACATCGAACAGGGACATTCTGGTGGAAAGGGCTCCTTTGCCCACAAGGCAGCGGTGACCGGTGACACGGTCGGTGACCCGTTCAAGGATACGGCAGGACCAGCTCTGAACATTCTGCTCAAATTAATGGCAATTGTTTCAGTGGTCTTTGCCCCAATCTTCCTTTAATACCTTTTTTTGATATACCCGGAGATACAACAGATTTTTAAAAAATTACGGAGTCCTGATGATTCCGGATATACAGTATTCATCCGGCCTGGGATCAGGGATGCCGTACTTCAGCCAGCATCGTGGTTTTTCACCGTGAATTCCGGGTTTACAGACGTATAGGCCATCGTCGGTAATCCCTCACCCGACCGATATCCATCTGGTCACCGTACAGGTGCAGGGGCTGTAATTTCTCTTGACGGTCAGGGAAATCTGGTATGCTCCGCTTGTTGGAAAGGTGTGCTCGATAAGTTCTCCTTGTGCCGATCCGCCGTCTCCGAATGTCCATGTACGGGTATTGGGCTGCGGTGATGAATCATCCTTGAACCGGATGGTGAGCGTTCCCCTGATTTATGTGGTAAATGAGACGGAAATCCCTCTCCAAGGCCACAATTAAGACAATTCTGAACAGGTGTAGGAGTCGGTGTTGGAGGAATAGTCGTCGGTTCTGGTGTAGGAGTGATGGTTGGTCCACCGATGGTACCAGCACCCTCATATGCAATCAATTGTGAATGCGTATTATCGATGATACGGACCCCGACCGAACCAGGAGGGAATGAAATCGCCCCGGATATGAGTGCAGAATCATTGGCGAGGTAATACCCGTCAACTTTTCTGAATATAATCACCCGGTCACCTGGTGACCAGACAGTATCTGAAGAAAAATAAGCCGGATCTGTGATGACGACCGAACTCTCTTCACTGGTATCTACCATGAATCTGACTTCATATTGTGCATCCCGGCTCTGGTTCTCGTAATACATAACATCACCATTCCGGTGCAGTATCTCAATCCCATCAATATTCGGAGCGATTGGAATTATTTTTGCCCCGGTCACCACATAGGCAGTCTTCTCAATTGATGAGAATGTTTATTCAGACTTGAACAATCCACAGGGCCAGTGGAGCTCATAGAGCTTGGATTAAGACTGAACCAGTGGATGGAGACAGATCAAGGGCTGGCTGAAATGAGGAAGGATTTCTCCTTGTTCTTTGAGAATACATTAATGAGAGATCAGGATATACCTATACCAAACCCGTTTCTTGGAGGGACCATGTTAGCTGAAAAAGTAGACAAGTGGATTGCAGCTTATAAAGCGGAAGGGAGAGCTGAAGGGAAAGCAGAAGGAAAGGAAGAAGGAAAAGCGGAAGGCAGAAGAGAAGGTATGGCTACTATCCTCCGTCGGATGAAAGAGGCAGGGATGTCAATTGCTGATATTGCACAGATTACCGGGATGCCGGAAGAAGAAGTCAGACATCTGATATAGTCCAGACTCATCAGCTAACAGCCTCATTTCTGACCAGATATTCTATTATCCCGGTGCTGTTTTACTCTGCTTGTAATTAGCCCCCTTTTTTTGATCTGGATACATAAAACTGCGATAAAGTTACGGATTGTACATAACTCTGATCATGGAGAATATTCCTGGGTGCAAAAACTGAAGAGGAGATGAACATGGCAGCACAGGCAACTGAAGCGGCGTGTGAGGCATTAAACCGGTTTATAGCAGAGAGCCAGGAGCCTGAACTGAGAGAGTATTTTGAAGCCTGAGAGACGTGGATACTAGATCAGGCCATTCGAGAGGCTGAGGCAAGAAAGGAAGGTCGGATAGATACCTTCCGCAAGGTAGTTACCCGCATGAATGAATCAGGTATTTCACCCGAATCTATAGTATCAATAACCGGTCTGTCACACGAAGAAGTCAAAAAGATAATTTCTGATTGTCGCTCATCTCCCCGGCCATGAAATTTTTTTGACACCTGATGGATCAAAAAATCCTGCTTTTGCTCTGCACGTCCTGTATTGGTAATGGGGCTGGATAGAGGGGGTGTCATTATTCATAGTATGAAAAGTCTGAATGATCGTTCTTTGCCACGGAGTGTCATGCCATGACGTGTATGTCGTGTCCTGAAAAAAATCACATTCCAGATACTATGATTATCTAAACCTCTTTTTGGAGATAATAAGGGATTCAGGGATCCCATAGAGGTTCATATATTACCGGATTGTGGCCAGGTATACAGCTCCAGGAATGAGGATCAGACCATCGGAACACCTGGTGGTTAAGGAGAATCGGTCATATTAATTTATTTTTATGTTTCAAAATCCGTATTTCATTCTGTTTTTCAGTACTGCAGACAATAGGGAGGTACACAGGGTGGGGTTCCCTGAAACTCTGCTGAAGATATATATGCTTTATTGTATTATCACCCAGGAAAGCGAAAAATCCATTAAATTGATTTTAAAGGGTTTTTCGATTCACCAGATGCGGGATGTTAATATCAGAAATTTTTTTGAGGGTCTCTTTTACATAGTACTGCTACAAGCGTTACAACTGCTACATGAGGCTATTTTGTGATTTTATTTAATATTGGCAATCATTTTTATGTTTTAAATCATCAGAGGATATAGATTCGTCAGGAGATTGTTATAAATTGGTTATCATGGGGGTGCTGGGACTGTTATTCCTCCTAACGGTAAGGGTAATCCAGGAAGATTTTATTGCAGG
>NZ_DAONKG010000054.1:0-12388 GCF_035406105.1 Methanospirillum sp. | reverse complement strand
AGAACTCTGACCATATTGCCCGAAGGAACTCGGCACGCCTTGGAATTTCAATTCCCATTATCTGCTCAACACCCTGGCAGTAGGTGGCCCCGTGGATGAAACTGCAAATCCCGCAGATCCGTTCGGATATAAAGACATAATCCTTGAAATCACGCTTCTCGACAAGTTTTTCAAGACCACGGTGAACATACCCGATAGAGGGAATCGCCTCTACCACCCGCTCATCTTCCAATACCAGATCAAGGTGAATCGGCTCAGGAAGGACCGGGTGCTGGGGTCCGAATGGGACGATAATCTGTTTACTCATGCTGCTCCTCCGGTTTCTTTTTCACAACCGGAATCTGCGGATTTCCAAAGGGATGAAGCACACTCGTTCTGATAAATGTCCCCTTGTAATCTATCGCAATGCCGGTGAAGTGAATGCCAAAGAGATCTGCAATCTCGTTTTCATAGACGAATGACCCACTATAAATACGGGAGATGCTGGGGATCGGATCTTCATGGGTTGCACAAACCCGAATGTGCCTCAGGATCAGATCCGTGTCAAAGGAATAGGTGATCTCAAAGCCTTCTCCTCCTGCAGCACAACTGATCTGCACCAGCCGGTACCCGTCGTCGTGGAAAGCATGAACCCGGTGAATGAGATCGAGGACTGCAATGGTCTCTATTGTCTGATCAGGCTGTTTCATGCCGCCCCCTCCGTTCCAGCTTTCATCGCACGTCGTTTCTGTTCAAGGATACCAAGTGCCTGAACAATTCCATCAATGATTGATTCAGGACGTGCAGCACATCCGGGCACATAGACATCCACAGGTATGACCGTTGCAACACCCCCGGAGATATTATAACACTCTCTGAACACACCACCGGAACATGCACAGATACCCACGGCTACCACAACCTTCGGATGAGGCATCTGTTCATAGATATTCCGCACAACCTCCTTGTTTATCTCATTGACACCGCCCGTGATGACAAAAATATCCGCATGTTTTGGGTTTCCGGTATTGAGGATACCAAACCGCTCAACATCATACAGCGGTGTCAGACAGGCCAGTACCTCAATATCACAACCATTACAGCTTGAGGCATCATAGTGAATTATCCAGGGTGATTTCTGTAGGTATGACATGATTCTCACATGATTGAAAGGGCAAAGATGTTTCCTGCTCCAGCGACAAGGGTTACAAACCATGCACTCGTCATGGCATCCTGCCATCGTATTCTTGATGTGCAGTTATCAACCAGTATCTCCAGGATCATGATAACGGCAATCGCACCTGCACACAGAATCAGATTTGCTCCAAAGAATAACCAGATAAACCCAAGCATGACCACCAGTTCATACATGTGGGCCAGTTCGACCATAGCCAGGGTCCATCCTGAAAACTCCGTGGTACTTCCCTTCACCAGCTCCTGATGTGCATGGTGGGAGGTTGCAAGATCAAACGGTGATTTCCTCAGTTTAAACGTCAGTATATAGATAAATCCAAGGAACACTCCTGGCAGGAGGAGAATGGGCATACCAGAGTGCTGTGCCATATCACCGACGAGGAATGACCCGTTCACCTGATACAGACCGATTGCGGCGATAATGATCATGGGCTCGACTGCCATCAGCTGAATAAGCTCCCGTTCTGCCCCGATATGAGCATACGGTGAGTATGACACATACGCACCAAGCACCAGAAAGACATGCCCGAGGGTGAAGGCGAAAATGACCAGTAAGATGTCCCCTCCGACAAAGAAGAGTGCTCCGGTGAATATGATAAAGATGAGGTAACAGAAGATAAAGAAGCTCTGTGCTCCCCAGACTGCCACCTGTCTCTTCTGGAATAATTTTCTGATATCATACCAGGGCTGCAGAACCGGTGGCCCGACTCTCCCCTGCATCCGTGCAGTCAGTATCCGGTCAAGTCCGGTGATGAGAATACCGACAATTGGTGCAAGAATGATAAACAACGCTGCTGCAATAAATGGATCCGGCGGTATCACAGGCCACCTCCAATCACAAAAATATTGAGAAGCAGAACAATCAGGAAGATACCAATCCCGACACTGATGCGGGAGAGGCGCTCTTCACCAAACATCCGGTCAAGGTAGTAGTTCGAGAGAGCAATCTCCCGGTTCATGCCACAGCTTCCGGTAAAAACTGATGGCCGGCTTTCCGGAATACCACACAGATATCGGGGAACTCTTCGTGCCGAATGGGTAAACCGGGCAAGAGAAAACGGCATAATAAGCACAAGAAAGAGCATCATAAACATGATCTCGATATTGCTGAGCGATATAAGATCGGTCACCGACGTATACATGGTATAAAGCCATGGTTCTATGAGGTACCATGAGATGATGGGAAACCCGAAACAGACTCCTATGGTCAGTACTGAAAGAATATTAAGTATTGATCGTTCTGATCGGGGGATACGGGTTTCATCTCCCCGGTGTGGTTCTCCGACTGCGATGAGTTTTCCCATCCATTTTGCCCAGAAGAATGCGGTGATACCACTGCCATAGGCGATGATAATCACCAACAGAATACCATAGGGAGGAACAGATTCAACAAACGCATGCAGAGACGCCCATTTTGATATGAGCATTCCGAACGGGGCAAGGAACATGCCGGCAATTCCAATCAGGATCATCATGGTTACTTTTGGCATCCTGGTTACGAGGCCGGTCATATCCTCAATATCCCTGCTGTGGATTTGATGCTCGACTGTCCCGACCGAGAGGAAGAGGAGCGATTTTGCGATTGCATGGAAGACAATCAGGAGAATTGCTGCCCAGAGTGCCTCTGCGGTACCGACCCCGCAGCATGCAACAATAAGCCCCAGATTTGCAATGGTTGAATATGCAAGGACTTTTTTTGCATTACTCTGTGATATTGCGATGGCAGATGCGGCAAGAAATGTAATCCCTCCGATAAGGGCGATCAGAATGCCGACGATCTGTCCCTCAAAGACTGGTGCAAACCGTGCAATAATATAAACTCCGGCTTTTACCATGGTGCTTGAGTGAAGGAGTGCTGAAACCGGGGTTGGTGCAACCATCGCTCCAACAAGCCATGAGGAAAAGGGAAACTGGGCTGATTTTGCAAGTCCGGCAATAGCAATGAGACCGGCCGGGATAAGAGCAATCCCAGGGCCAGCGGCAACCAGTTCATGAAGGCCGATATACCGGGATCCCTGGCTAAGAAGGATGGCCAGGAATGCAACCGGAATACATACCCCTCCGGCGAGGTTAAAAAGAAGTGCCCTGAATGCATTTTTTATGGCTTCATCAGTCTCCGGGTATCTGATGAGCAGGAATGAACAGAGTGTGGTGATCTCCCAGAAGAAGAAAAGCCAGAGGAGATTGTTTGAGAAGACCACCCCAAACATGGCCGAAAGGAAGAGAAACATGATTCCAAAGAACCGGGGCCTTCTGTCCGGACGGTCCGGGTGCTCTGCATGATACTCCCTCATGTATCCCAAGGCATATACACAGATGAGGCCGCCAATGACTCCGATGATCGCAGCCATGATTCCGGAGAGTTGGTCTGAGAATAACTCCGGTATGCGGGCGTGATCTGCAAGTGCCAGCCATTCCACGACACACAGGAGAATAAGCTGAAGTATAGTGATACCAGTCACAAGGTACTGCCGTGCTTTCGTGCTGACGAATATAATAAATCCGCTGATAATAATATCGCCGATAAAAATGAGTACACCAATCAGATCAACCGGGACTGAATGATATACTGCCTGGGTGGTGATACTATCCGCGAGGGTGATAAGAGAGGCAATCCCAATCAGGACTGCTCCACATATGACTGCTGCTCTTCTGAAATTCTCGCCCTGAATGAGTGTCAAAAGGCCAGCCATCAGAAGAGGAAAGAGTATCAGGAAGATGAGCAGTTCCATGCATTACGTTTGAGACCCTGGATATTTATCATTATTTATCATGACAGTTGGGAGGAACCATGATGAATACGACAGTAATTTATGTGTTGTTATTTATGTCCGGGTCATTATTATTCATTATTCGTGATTTGTCGATTGAGTTTTGCTCCATTGAGTAAAATACGTCTCTTTCAATGGCAAGCACTCTCATATCACATGTTTGTTTCTCATAGCTGCAAATTACGCCCTCGCTTTCGGAAAAAAAGAATTTATGAACACATGTCAATAAAAATCCGATCACGCAGAAGAAATGGACGTTGATTATTGACGTATTTTCGATGATCTGCAAATATATTGTTTTTATATAGGGTCGCTATGAGAGGGTCCGATAAAGGCAAGGCATACCATGGGGAAAGGGATGAAAAGGGAATAGCGTTGCTCTATTGAAATGTCGATCATAATCAGAATTGGCAGGGTTACCATAAATGATATCACTCACACTTCCCATCTGACAAAAGCCGGCTTCCGGTATGGAATGGTATACGGTCGCAGTGCCGGGTATCCAATCAGAAGAGCAGTCTGTGGCAGAGTATCCAAAGGAAGATCCATGGCAGCCAGAACCTCTGGTGACCGCTCTGCTGCCAGTCTGATTAGCCCTGCCCAGCAGGTTCCGAGGTGGAATACCGGTGCAATGAGATCAAGATAACTGGTAGCAATGATAGCGTCGGTTGCAGCGGTGTATCCTTCTGGTCTGGCATAGGTAATGAGAAGATGGGGTGCCCCATGTGTTATCAGATCCCTTCCTTTTTTCCATTCATGCGTGATATAAGGAAAAGAAGATCCGATTACGAACTCCTGAAGTCTTTGCTCATCTATTATCCGGCTCATCCAGGAGATGATGGTGGATCCAATTGTTCGGACATCTTCGGTTTCATATATAACTTGCCATGAAACAGTCTGTAGGTTCATCGCCGAAGGAGCATACCTGACTATGTCAAACAAATTCTCCAGAACTTCGCGGGGAACCTTCTTTTTCTGATACTGCCTGACTGACCGACGGGAGAGGACAAGATCCCGGATGTCCTTTTGAGTGATCATGACCCTATCGGGAAGAGAGGATGTATTCCCTTCATCCCCCTGCATGTGTAGTGCTGATACCGGACAGTATGCCACACAATGCCCGCACCGGTTACAGGGTGGTGCATGGGGCGATATGACCGGAAACCCGGTCTCTTCATTCATGATTATGACAGAAAACATGCATACCGTACTGCATACGCCACAGGAGATGCAGATTCCCTCTTGTATTGATATCGGATGGTCTTTTTCAGGAGATGTTTTCATAATCGGCCTTCATTACTGGTTATACCTGACATGTATTACCTGTCCTGGTTATGGGTTTTATACCTCTTGCGTGAAGTGATGGCTTTATATGCAGTATCATGTCTGACTGAGTGCTAACGGCACACTGCCTGGGTCGGTAGTTTCGTATTGAAAACTGGTGATTGGACAGCTGCACCGGTCAGGAGAACGAGGATGTTGCACATGATGCCCTTTCATACGGAGCGGATTATTGCCTGACCGATTGTATCGACCTGAAACTAGAGCATACACGGCTGATTCATGTGATAAACCGCCTTGTTGAAGCCCGAAAATCCAGGCGGGCATTACAGGAGAGTATTGCGCACCTATCACGCAGAATTCGTCGCTGGTCTTGGTCTCTTTGCATATCCTCTTTCATCAGGCAAAATATCAGCATCCCCTGGTGCACGGGCGATATTTGTATACCGAGACATGATGAAGGAAACAGCCCATGACCCACATCTGGCTGGCATTATCCAGAATAATATGCAATGCACTGAGACGATGAAGTCTCATATTGAGTTTACCAGGACATATGAAGGTCTTGGTCTGCATGAGCCACAATGGCAGGACCTTGCCGGATGCATTCACGAAATACATCTGCCTGAATCAGTCAGTCTGATCCTGGATATTCCAGATATCTCTCTCTATGCTGATCCGATGCTGCAAAAGGTATTTTAAATCTTTTTGACAATTCAGTCCGGCATGGAGGGATGGTCACTTCCATTCGTATCTATGCAGAGATATCTGGTGAGGATCTGTTCATTACGATTGCTGATGACGGGGTGGGTATCTCCCCGGAAAATGAGGAAAAGATTTTTGAACGTGGGTTTGGAAAAAATACCGGGCTTGGATTATTTCTTGTCAGGGAGATCCTATCATTTACCGGCATGTCTATCCATGAGTAAGGTCAGGAAGGGCACGGCGCCGTATTTGAGATTCGTGTTTCAAAAAGTGGATGGAGGATAAGTGAATATATCACACCGGCTGCATAATCATCGGTATGATTTATTCAGAGAAGCTTCGTTTCTTCGGTCGGTTTAGGAACCTTCACAACCAGGACTCTGAAGACATTCTGACTCTCATTTATCCACCGGTGTGGAATTCGTGCCGGGCTCTCCACCAGGTTGTCTTTCGTCACTTCTGCCCGCTCATCTCCGATTTCAACGATTCCTGTTCCTTCGAGGACGTAAAAGAAGACATCAACCGGGGTGATGTGTTTTTTCAATGATTCTCCAGGCTGAAGGGTTATGACCACAGCCATTGCATGGGGAGAGTCGTAAATCTTTCTGGCATCCACGTGGTGGGGATTGGGGCCTGATACAACCTGTGCTACGTCGGTAATGATCATAGTTACACCTTTTCCAGTTCAATGTATGATGGCTCTCTCAATAAGTGCTCTTCAAACTCGGCATGTCAGAGACCCGGATAATGGATAACATGTACTGGAATTATCCGCAACTCAACCCGTATTGGCATATCAAAATGTGAATTGAGTGCCTGATACAAACCTAAAGGAGAGGGTATCTCTCCGGTCCCCATAATATGGAGCGTGAGGTTCTGTTTTCGCAGGTCAAATCTGGATATCTCATATCCGGATCCTGAGAGCCATGTTTTTGTAATATCCTGCGCCTCCTTTTGGTAATATGCATGTTCCAGTGTCTCATACCCGGATATGAAGAGTGGTACTGATATCAGGATGACACAGATGACTGCTATTGTAAATGCCTGTTTGCGTTTTTTTTCGCGGTCATGATCCATCCACCACGGATTTATTCCTGAGATCCAGAAGACTGCCCCTCCCGATACCAGAATGGCAAAAAAGTTCGTAAGAAACAGAAGGAATGCACCAGATGCATCTCCCCACTGGAACTTTGAGATTGAAATCCCGACAACACTCAGCGGGGGAAGAAGTGAAATGGCGATCGCAACCCCGGAAAGTGAATCACTAATCTCTTCTCTGCTTACGGCATACGCTCCTGCTGCTCCTGATGCAAGGGCAACATAGAGGGCAAACATGTCTGGTGCCGTTCGTAAGACGATCTCCGGATTCCCCTGAAAATCAATTGCAAGGGGTGAGATACTGAATGTCAGAAGAGCAGCCAGGATGATAACAGTGGCGGTGCTGACAATGACCAGGATCATCGACCTTCCGGCACGATTGGTATCACCAAGCACTATGGAAAGTGTCGTAGCCATAATCGGTGTCATCAGTGGTGCGATGATCATAGCCCCAATCACGGTGGCAGTCGATCCGGCAATCACTCCATACGTTGATATAATGGTGGCAAGGGTCAGGAGGACACCATAATTGATCATAGCACTTCCTGCACACTCCCCCTCAAAGCAGAGTTTCTTCTGCAATACCGGAAGATATGCCTGATCAAATGTGCTACTAATCAGCAGTTTTTTAAGCATACCCATTGGATGATAGGTTTTCTCCCATTATCATCCCTTTGGTACGGGAGACTATAGCCGGGAAAAAAGAGGACTGGTATTATTCTTTTGTATATGATGCCATATACCAGGAATATACCATATCAAAATAATGTTTGATGTCATCTTTTCCTTCAAGACCGACAGGACCGATGTAAACGAGTGGAATATATGCTTTATCACGGTTATAGGTCTCCGTGAACTCCTTAAACCGGTCCATATGAGCCCCTTCTTCAAGACTAACCTGCTCAAGTATGGTGTCTGGATGCTCTTTCAGGTAGGTCTTCCAGAAGTCCTGGGTCGCACTACAGGATCCGCACTGCGGGTCGTAAAAATAGATAATGACCGGTTCCTGAAATGCGGGTGCCGGTGTCTTAAGGTACGTAATCAGGCCTTCCTCATCCAGTTCAGTTCCGTTTATGGTAAAAATGGTAGCCGAAACAGGAGAAGAGAAGAGTGCAAGGCCAAGGAGGATGATGCCGGTAATAAGTATTGAGCAAGTCTTTCCATTCATAATCTGCATAAAGTACCTCGTAAGCGCTTGGTAATGTACGATTTCTGGCATCTGAAATTTGAAGGGGCAAGGATATATATCTTTTTCATATTCCAGGTTTTTCTCTGGAATCGAAAAAAGGTGAAGATTTACTCTGTGACAGAGGGCTGGTTAGACAGGTCTGCAGATATTTTATCGATCGTATGGAGGATATATGCAAGAACAAAGAGAAGAAGACCGTTTACCACAATGATCTCTGCATTCAGCATACCTGGCATGATACCTGGCATAAGCATTGATATACCAAATGCGATTGAGACAAGATTTAAAATCGTCAGAGTAATATTCAGTTTTTTTAGTATCGGGAATTGTGGGACCGGTGCTGCAGGAGGGTTTTTCATTGCTGCAAGAACCGGCAAAAATCGGCCGGTAAGCAGAATTACACCCCCCAGAATATTCAGCAATCCGAGTAGTATCTGAAGCAGCCCGGTCAGTAATCCGGGGACAATGCAGGACACCACCCCAAGGGTCGCAAAGATCATTCCGAATATGGTCATTATCCAGGTTCTTTTAAATGCTCCGAGGGGGGTTTCCCCAAGGGCCATCATCTGGATTGAAAAGATGACCAGAAGCATTCCCAGAAGGCCGTCCTGAGAGAAGGCTATCATGCCAAGGTTTACGAGAATAAGAATAATTCCTAAAAGCGTCAGGAGCACCGCAACCATAAGAAGAATGGAAAGAGAGAGGGAGAGTGATGTCTCCTCAAGCAGCTGCCATACCCCGTTCATCTGTTTTTGATCAGTACCTGATTTCATGCCCTCCTGGTGAGATAACGGTATTTCTCGTCTGACCTTCTGAACACAATATGCCAGATAAAAAAAGCTCAACGCAAACAGAATGAGAATTACGGCTGTCTGTTGATCCGTGGTAATCCCTGGGAAAAGTGTAATCAGGCCACATATGCATGCGATAATATATATCAACCCGCAGGCAAGGATCAGATGCTGGAGTACCCCTGATACCTTTCTCCATGTCCATGCCTTGTCTTCTCTGATAAAAAGTTGCAGGAAAAGGGCTATACCACCGAAAAGCAGCCCTCCTCCGACGATAAGTCTGACTGGATCAGAAAGATAACCCGGGACAAAAGCAGCAGCCATTCCTAGAATTCCAACGATAATACCGACAAGTACGAGAAGCCAGGACCGTTTGAGATCACCAAAAGGCGTCTTTCCCATCGTGATAATCTGAAATGCCATAAGCAATACAAATAATCCGTATGTGCTATCCGGTGCGTATGGAAGGACGCCAGTGTGGATCTGAAAGAGCAGAAATCCGAAAATAAGCATGAATATCCCGAAAATGAGCAGGATAACAACCTCTATAGTAAGATCTGATTCTCCGGTCAGTTTCAGATGTTCTTTTTTGGGATGCTTGTCTTCGTCAATCATTCAGCATTTTTCCTCTAGTAAAATAATAGCACATTACATAAGAAAAATTATCCTGTTATACCTATTCAGCCACCTGGCCCTCCTTTGACCGATAAGAAAACCGGTCTGCCTCATTTCCTATCATATACAGTCATTTCCGTTTTATCATCAGGTATGGCCAAAACATACTCACTGCTTACCGGTATGAGTTTTTGTAGCATGCTTCTTTGTATCAGCGGGCCTAAAATGTCATGAAAAACGAATTATTCATCCTCCTCAATATCCGGGCGTGCTCATGGATGTCTCAGTCGGAATAAGGAAGTTCATGGAATACCTGGTTTATGAAAGGGTTCCTGTGTTATTCTTCTCAAAACCAGAAGCACTTTATTATCTCTGTAAAAACGGTATACGATGTTCTCTGCTGTGGCCGAATCCCGCGTCCTGAAAGCTTTGGGACTTGTTTTTGGAGATATCGGGACCAGTCCTATCTATACCATCGGAATCATTCTTCTTGCTCTTGTTCCGAATGAGGAAAATATCTTCGGAATTATTTCGTTAATTTTCTGGAGTTTATTTCTCATCATCACCGTTCAGTATGTTTGGATTGCGATGCACGTGGGAACAAAAGGTGAGGGTGGAACCATTGTTTTAAAGGAAGTTCTGACAGACCTCTTGAAAAACAGCCCGTTGGTTCCCTATATCTCACTCCTGGCAATAGTCGGAGTATGCCTGTTCATGGGTGATGGTGTCATTACTCCGGCCATTAGTATCCTCTCAGCCGTAGAAGGCATTCGGCTGGTCCCCGGGCTTGAAGAAACGAGTGGGACCGTTCTCCTTCTTATTGCAGCTACCATAGCTATCTGTTTATTTTCCTTTCAAAGGAGGGGAACAGATAGTATTTCCTGGGCATTCGGGCCGGTTATGGCAATATGGTTCTTTTCTCTGTCCATTACCGGTCTTATAAGTCTGGTTTCGGCACCCCATATTCTGCTTGCATTAAGCCCGCATTATGCACTTGGGTTTTTACTTGAAAATGGTCTTACGTCTCTCATCGTCCTGTCTGCCATTGTATTATGTATCACCGGGGGTGAGGCACTCTATGCCGATATGGGACATCTTGGTCGTGAACCAATCGTCAAAGGCTGGTATTTTGTATTCCCTGCCCTTATGCTGAGTTACCTGGGTCAGGGGGCATTTGTTCTGGAACATGGATCGACAGGCACTGTCCTCTTCTCCATGGTTTCCTCCATAATAGGCCCACTCTATATTCCGTTTCTCCTCCTCAGTATCTGTGCAACCATTATCGCCTCCCAGGCGATGATCAGCGGGATGTTCTCAATCGTTTATCAGGCCATGACGACCCGGATCATACCCAAAATGAAGATAGATTATACATCTTCAGCACTCCGTTCACAGATTTATATTGATACGGTTAACTGGCTTCTTCTGATGGCTGTTCTTCTGGTTATGGCTGCATTTCAGTCATCTGAAAACCTGGGTGCAGCTTATGGTCTTGCCGTGGCAGGAGATATGTCAATATCGGCTTTTATGCTGCTCTTGATATTCGTGATAAAGAGGGATTTTTTAAAAACCGGAATCCTCTGTGCACTCCTTGGAATAAACCTGACATTCTTCATAGCATGTCTGACAAAGCTGCCACACGGTGCTTACTGGTCATTCCTCCTTGCGTTCATTCCCTTTGTTATCATTATGATCTTTATCCAGGGTCAGCAAAAGCTCCGCTCAATATTCCAGCCGATTCCGTACGAGGAGTTTATCGATAAATACCATCAGTTATACCGGGAATCCTGCAAAATATCCGGTGCTGCCCTGTATTTCACATCAGATATCAGATCGATATCACCGTATATCGGGCAGATCTTCTTTCAGAATAATATCATTTACAAACAGAATATTCTGGTATCAGTCAGGATCAAGGGATACCCGTTTGGGGTAACCTCCGACTACCAGGAAGGACTTGCCGAAGGGTTGTCTGCGTTCATTATTGAGGCCGGGTACATGGAGATTGTTGATATCGAAGCTCTGCTCCGGGAACGGGGCATATTTGAGAAGACGATCTTTTATGGCATCGAGAATATTATCAGTGACCGGATGATCTGGAACCTCTTTGGTCTGATGAAAAAGGCATCTCCACCTTTTGTTCAGTTTTACTCTCTCCCGCCGGAGAAGATTCATGGGGTGGTGACCAGGTTTGTTCTGTAAAACCGAAAAAGAAGAACGGACTTTGGTTGAGAACTGGTACGAAATATTTTCAATACCTAAACTTTTTCAATTGTATTTTAACCATCTGATGGTACCATCAGATCTGCATGGCATACCATTAATTGATCAGGAACCGATTACCCTGTTTGAGCCCAGGAGATTCAAAAAAGTGGGTGGATTGTATGGATATAAAAATCCTTATGGTCTGTTTTCTCTGTCTGTTGATTACGGTTTTTTATAGTGCCTGTGCAGAGGTTGCAAGTCCCTATCAGAAGGTGAGCAGTTCAACCATTCCGGTATACCAGCAAGCAACCGATATCCTGGGAACAACCCTGGAGGGGATTGCCGATGGTTATTCAACCATATAGCAGAATCGGATGGAAGATCGCCATAAACGGCATTGATGAGTCAAAAGAAGATATGAAGACCGAATGCGGATGGGGGTATATTACCGGCTATGATAGTTCAACAGGAATCTTATTTGGAATGGGTCAGATGTATGCGATTTCTCCCGGAAGTTCCGCCGGGAGTCCGGTCGTGCATTCTCTCGGTGATGCATCGTT
>NZ_DAONKG010000053.1:0-12592 GCF_035406105.1 Methanospirillum sp. | reverse complement strand
ATGGAATGTTATCAGGAAATGGGAACACAATATCAGGAAGCAGCCAGGTGAATTGTTAAAAGAAATCATGGAATATTTAGGTAGAACAGAAGTCGCTGATGGTTTTCTGCATGATGGGGGCAATTACACATATATCAGGGTTATTTAAATAATTCACCAGATGACGCGCCAGAATCTCTATCACTGGAACAGCGACTGAATTACCGAACTGTTTATATGCCTGGGTATCCGAAACAACAATTTTAAAATTTTCAGGATAACCTTGTAAACGGGCACATTCACGGGGCGTCAGCCTTCTGGGATTCTTATTATTCTGAGGAATAAGGATCTCGCTTCCATCCTTGAAATATCGTGCAGAAAGAGTTCTGCTATACCCGTTCAGATCCACAAGACCAAAACCAAAACCATTCCCTTTTTCCTTATGCTTTTTTGCATAGGTCTGAAGATATTCCCAAAGATGATCCGTAAGAGTGTATTTCTCATCCGGGTTTTATTCAAGAATCTGATAAAATCTGGGCTGGAGATCAGGGATTTCAGGGAAATCAAAAAAACCGTTTCCATCCCTGAACCCTATCATAAAAATCCGTTCCCGGTTCTGTGGAACAAGGTTTCTGGCATTAATGACCCGATAATGAAAAGAATACCCGATTTCTTCAATAGCCCCTTTAATAACCCGAAATGTCCGTCCTTTATCATGCCTTTCAAGATTTTTTACATTTTCCAGAAAGAAAGCACGAGGTTTTTTTGCTTTAAGGATTCTGACGATTTCATAGAATAATGTTCCCTGTGTTTCATCTTCAAAACCATGAGGACGGTTAAGACTATTTTTCTTGGAGACTCCGGCGATGGAAAATGGCTGACATGGAAAACCCGCACACAGAATGTCAAAATCAGGGATATCTTTTACGTCAATCCCGCGAATGTCTCCATGAGGAATTTCTCCAAAATTCGCTTCATATGTTTTCTGAGCAAATTTATCCCATTCAGAAGAGAATACACAGACACCCCCCGCCCGTTCAAAGGCAATCCTGATTCCGCCAATACCTGCAAATAAATCTATAAATCTGAAAGTATCGGGGATTTTTGAAGTAACAGGATATGAATATTCCATCAGAGTCTCTCTTTAATAATTGCCATAAGCAGATTATTAATTATGTATTTGAGAATGGCTAAAAACTTCTATTTAAAAATTGTGCTGACAAAATATCCTATATATCTCAAGTTTCAAAAGATTTTTAATTTACTCCTGGTTGTCTGCAATGAACTTGCGGCCTAAAAAGACGAAAAATTTAGTGAATTATGTATATAACCTGATTTTCTGATTTTAATGCACTGTGAATAATTTTAAGAACCAGAAATATGTTCTTTAATGATTGTCCCGGTACTTTTAATATCCGGAATGTCCGGCGATGGGCATATGATTTCTTTCATAATTTCATCATAGTCTGGTGAATGTATTAACAATTGTTCTATCTCCTCGATTTCATCTTGTTTGCATTTATTTCTGATTTTATCCCTGAGAGCAACTAATAATTTAATAATTCGTCGCTTTTCATATCGAATTAATTCAAGGGTCTGAAAAACACCTGAATTATAATTAATAAATTCCAGGTTTTTAAATTTTTTTAACCCTACCTTATGTAATATCAAATCGGTTTTTTTACCCAATACATTTTCACAGTCCGTATATACTTTATCAATTAAACAAAAAATATCTTCAGAATAATACCAGTTATTGTTAATGATGTGTTTTGAATTATGTTCTTTTGTTTCCCGCAGACAATATGTGAGTACAAATAAATCATCAATATACCCATCAGGATGATAATCTGGTATTAAATCTTCCTGTAACATAATGTATCCGAGTGAAGAACTAAGCATTAATTTTGTATGCCAGTCAGTATAGAGATCGTTTATGATATTTGAAGTTAAGTCATAAAAAAACGGGAGATAAATTGTAAGATTGTATGTTTCCGGGAATTTTTTTATGTTATCCAGTAATAATTGGGCATACTTATTATGGGTAAATCCACAACCGGCTATTTCAAACAGGGATTGTTTTACTTTATTCTTAATGACAGAATTCAGATTGGGCTGATTACTGTCAATTTTTCTGGTTGGAGTAATTAATATCCCCTGAGGATAGCGTTTAATATTAATTAGTTCAAGCTTTTCACATTGCAGGAGTATGCTGTCAATCTCCTTTGGAGATAATTCCTGAATATTATTATTTTGTATTTGTTTTTTAATCCATTTTTCAAGAATTTCCCGGGTTATTTCTCCACCCGGATTTGTAAAAAGGGGATGTTTACAGATAATATCTACAAACTTTTCGGGATTGAATTCTTTTTCGGACACAATAATTAATACATTTTACAAACGGATAATCTTTTATAAATGAAAATTAAGTATTTTTAATAGGGTTTAAGTGAGCATAATATTTAATGAATCTTTTTTGAACAATCTTATTGACCGACAGATTTTACGAAGAAATGGCGAAATTATCAGTTTCACTAAAGAATTACGAGATGATTTTGATAAATTTTCGGAAATCCTAAATACGCCCCCTTATGAAAAAACACTTATTATTATTCCAGAATATCGAATAGATTTATTAAAACTTATTTTTTTTGAAATCTCCTATACTGTTATTGGAAAAAGAAGCAGGTCTGTAAATATTATTACAGACAATCCGGGAAGAACATTCATACTGAATTTTTTCTCTGAATATGAGGCAGATCGGGGTGATTTAAAAATTTTATTTTTCAGATATTATAAACAAAATATATCATTCATTGTTAATAATAAAATCCCCCAGTCAGATTCAGACTCCGTTTTAATCTTTTACAGAACTTTTAACTTATTGCTGGGAAATAAAATACAGAATCGATCTGTATGCCTGATAACATTAGAAGATTTAAATAAATTAGGAAAAGATTATCAGAATTGTTTTTGCGAATTAAAAAAAGATTCATGGAATTTATTCAACTTTTCGGATAACGGGTTTCTGCCTGATGATGGTCAGATTATTCCTCCTCATGTATGTCAGTTTCCAGAAACCTGGGATAAAATCCTGATTAATTCTTCAGGATTATCTGAAAAATCTTTAAGATTTATACAGGACTCATATTTTTTTTATAATACTGTCTGTCTTCCCTTAAAAATGTGTTATGATGAGTGGGATGTTACTATTGATGAAAAACCATTATTCCCATCAAAAAGACTCAATACAGATAATTTGATTCCTGAATCTGAAAAAAATTCTTTAATTGAATTCATTATCCCAATTGAACAGATATTACAGGATAACAATCCCAAATATAAAAAATTAAATCAAATATTATCTGAAATAAGTCTTAAGGGATCTAAACAATGTATCCTTCTTCCCTCATGTAATTCAGTGCAGTCTTTTGTATATTATTACAAGGGAAATAAAAACACAATTTTTATAAATGATTCTGAATGGGTAATTCTGACTCAGGATGACTTATTCGTTAATGTAAGTTATAGTAATCACGTATATCAGAATATTATCTTTCCATTTTTACCTAATCCTTTAGCATTACTGGTCGCAAAAAAATTTGCTGAAAATTTAATATTTATACTTTATTCAGGAGAATTATCACTTTATGAAACATTGATTAAAGAAACTGCCTCATTCCCTCAAAAATTAAAAACAATTTTAAAATGCGAAGATATTATCACTTCTGAACCCGGATTTGTTAAATATCAGCATCTACTTCGGAATCAGAAACAAAAATCATATCATACTCCTCCACCCGGTATTGATAAAAATCATTATATATTTCATGCTGCAGACAGACAAATTATCACAGTCAGAGGAGATCAGGATGTAATATTATTCCGTCGCCGGTTTTCCCAGCCATATCTGCGATATCAATGGATTCACCCGCAGTCAGTAAAAACCGGCGATGTTATTTTTATCATTCCTGATGATATTCGAAAAGAATTACTTATTGAATTCATGAAAAATGAACTCTTTGAAACTGCTGAAGATATTGAATTATATATTGAATTTTTAGCCTGCTGGAAAAAAGCATTACGACATGTGGAACGAATGGGATTACCGGTAAGTGAAATCCATTCAAGATTGCAAAAGGGCGGTTTAAGTAAGGATCTTATGACAATAAAAGGCTGGTTCAGAGGGTTATGTGATGATCCCATAAAATGTGCATTGGATTCCCTCTTAAGTAAAGATATGAATATTGGTCCCCAAAATGAGAATGATATCTTAAAATTTGGTGAAGTTTTTAATTTGGAACGAATAATTAATAATTATGCAGAGATTTTTAATTCAATGAAATATTTCCGGGAAAGGTTGATTAATAAAGGATTTTTAGTCTCTAATAAAGTAATTCAGAATTTGAATGATTTTAATTTTAGAGTTAAATGTAATATGATAAAAATTTCTCATATTGACATTAAATTCGATGAAGACCTGCGTTCAGATCAATGACGAGTAATTCTGTAACACTTAATTGTTTTGATAGCGAACAAACTTTAATAATTACTGCACCTTCTGATAAACGGATTCTGGTCGATGCAGGACCCGGTACAGGTAAAACCGCAGTTGCATGTGCACGTGTGTCCTGGCTTATTGATACTTGTGGTGTTAATCCAAGTCATATATGGTTTATTAGTTTTACCCGGACTGCAGTGCAGGAAATCCGTAAAAGAATTATGGAGTATCTAAAAAACCCGAATTATGCTTATATTATAAAAATAGCTACTATTGACTCATGTTCCTGGACAATAAATCAGGGATTTAATAATACCGGCATCATTGGTAATACTATATTCCCCTCATATGAAGAGAATATTGATAAAGTGAGAAAGTTACTTGAAACCCCTGACATTGAAAAACAGATAGTCCATAATATTGATCATCTGATTATTGATGAAGCACAGGACGTTATTGGAGTTCGTGCAAAATTATTGCTAACACTTATCAGCAAATTAAAGAAAAGATGCGGGGTGACAGTTTTTTCAGATGATGCTCAGTCTATTTACGGATTTGCTATTGATGAAGAAAAAAATGATAAAATATTGTCCATTTCTCTTCCTCAATCAATCAGAACTTTCTTTAATTCAGATTTTTATCAGTGTTCACTAATGAAGATATATCGTACTGAATCCGCAACATTATTTAAATTATTTACAGAAACAAGGAATGATGTCCTGAATAAAAAAATCAATCCAAAAGAAAAAATTAAAAAAATCAGAGAGTTCCTGGTCTCATCCTCACAGGAAATCCCCGATATCAGTGAACAGCAGCTTGTTGATCCTTATAACACATTCATTCTCTACAGAAGAAGAGCTGAAGTATTAACCGCATCATCATTTTTTGGTCAGAGACCTCACAGAATCAGGATGTCCGGAACCCCCCATTTAATTCATCCATGGGTTGGTTTATGCCTTTCAGAATTTATTAGTAAAACTCTTAAAAAGACTGATTTCAACTTATTGTGGGAAGAAGCGATTTCCAAAAGTGAAAAACTGATAAATAAGAAATCAGATGGTCATATCCCGTATTTTAATAGTATTAATTTTGATGATGCGTGGGATGTGTTATGCAGGCTGGCTGGAAATAAAAATTCAGTTGATATGGTATACTTAAGGCAGACACTGGGTTCTCAAAACCCTCCTTTTGAAATGGTTAATTCTGAAATCGGTTTATCCGGCCCCATTATTGGAACAATTCATGCATCCAAAGGACGTGAAGCAGAGTGTGTTCATCTCATGATGCCAAATAATGCATTTAAAAGAGATGACCCTGATGATGTCATTAATGAAGAAACACGTGTACATTTTGTTGGTGCAACACGTGCAAGGAAAGAACTTAAAGTGGGTAAAGGATATTGTATTACCGGAACGCATACACTTGATTCTGGCAGAATATACAGAACTTTGAACAAAAATGGAGGGATACAGGTTGAAATAGGACGTAGTGGGGATATAACCGCCGATTGCATTGTCGGGACTGATCTTTTTTCAGATTCTGCAGCTGTTACCAAAAACCTGTCTGCGTTAATAAAAAATGCACATAAAAACAAAGGAGTAACGGGATTATTAAATAAGGATTTTAAAAAGTACTCTCTTTGTTTTGAGGATTCAAACAGATCCTTTGCTTTTCTGTCTGAATCGGTAAATTCGGAAATAAAATCAGTTTTAAAATTAATCAGGGGTAATGCAGATCACAAGTTATTTTACCCGGGAAAATTGCAATACATGAGATGTTTTGGAATCAGGACAATTGTCCTTCCAAATGAGCAGGAATGTAATAATCTGCATGATCCATGGGCTGAAAGCGGGTTCATTCTGGCACCGGTAATATTCGGGTTTTCACAATTTTATGTGCACAATTGACAGTTTATTTTGTTATAGGTCACAAATTAATCAGGTTTCATTATTTTATTGATATATTCTGTACCTGACGAATCACCACATATGAAAAGATAAGTTGACGCTCTGGAAAGTCCAACATACAATAAATCTTCCCTTTCAAGAATTTCACTATTTATCAGAAGAAAAACCACAGGGCTTTCTAATCCTTTGAATTTTCTTATCGTATCAATAACAATAGCATTCCGCTTTGGCATATAACTCTTAGCACAGGAGTAACCAGCGATTGTATTTTCAGAAAAAAATTTATCAAGACATTTGTCATCCGGGACAAGGATTGCAATTTGTTCGGGAGATATATCTCCTTTTGAGATAAAATTCTGAATTTTTTCTTTAATAACCTGTTTAATTTCGGAATATGAATTTTTTACAAGATATTCCACCTCAGGACCTTCGGGGCCGATTGTTTTAATTTTATGTCCTTCGTAAAAGTGGTTAACATAGCGGAAAATATTTTTGGTATTTCGCAGATTCTGAACCAGACGAATGGGAACCGGGCGGAATTCCGGAGGTATTTTTAAATTTTTACCAAATATTTTCTGATTGCTATCATAAAAAACCCTGATTTTTTGAGTACTGCCGGATTTGTCAATCAGGCTTTCAAGAGCAAGCCACCAGTTCGGGAGAAAATCCTGTCCTTCATCTACAATTATTGCGCCGAAATATGGCCCTCCTGTTTTATTTATTGCAACGGGCAACAAATCAGGATATGTAATCCGCAAAAGGTGCTGTAAAGAAACATTTCCTGGAATTTCAAGATCAGCATTTTTTATATATTGGCCACACAGTTTGTGAAATGGTAGAACGGTGATATTATGATACCCGGTTAATTTTTGTCTGATATAATTTGCTAACGGGACACTCAGACAGGTAATCAGGACAGAAATTCCCTGAGAAGCAAGTCTTATTCCTTCTTCGATTGCAAGGACTGTTTTCCCGGTTCCAGCTCCCCCTGATATAACTACACGATCAATTTCTTCTATTTCTTCAAGAATATGATACTGATCAACGGTCAGGTAATATATTGATTCTTCAACCTCATTCAGTATATGGCCCGGAGGAACATGAAGAACAATTTTTTTGGCGAGAATATCTGTCAGGATATTAATACCGTCAATTCCGAATTCATCCGGTTCATTGCCTGCCATTCTTTGTTGTATCCATGACAGGAATCCGTTCGAGAACTCTTCTAAAAAACAGAATATTTCGATTGGATATCCGATTCCAAGTTCTTCTTCGGGATGTCGCGAATCAGGAAGAATTACGCCACATTTGATATTAAAACGTCTTCGTTTAAGCTCAGAAAATCCTTTTAATTTTTTTAGAATAGTGTATTTGCTGTTCCTACATTGTAAAACCGGATCCTTTATCCGATTATGAAATCCCATATGATCAATGCTGCTCCATTCATCAGTCTCAGGATTTCTTGAAACACCTCCTCCTTTTACTTCAATTACGAGAATTCCATTGACCGGATGAGCAATAAGAAAATCGCATTCGCCATCTCTTTCAGTACCGTTTTTGTCGGTACCAGTCCAGGGTCTGGAATAAAAAACTGAATAACTGTCATCAAGAATTTTTTCAAGTTTATCAAAAACCCTGCATTCAGCCCTTCTGGATCTGTCTTTTCGTATAGCCGGCGGAATGTTTCTCGGCCACATTATTGCCATCTATTCGGCCTCAAGTAACTCAGTGAAAAAACCTGAAATACTGGAATCCGGCAATCCTACCAGAGTTGCACGATCAAGAAAACGATTATAGTGTTCGCATGAGGTTTCCGATGCAAACAGACATGAGTGACATGATGCCGGAGAGTGACTTTCCTGAAGGGATATCATACCATGAATGCATAATGGATCAGATGAACACCATTCCATATCATTAATTGCAGAAATAATTGATCCTTGTATTCTGTGAGGCTCTGCCAGTCTTTGTAATCCTCCAAGAGAACCGTCAGAATCAGTAGTTGAGGTATAAACAAGAACTCCTGACATTCCGTCATCTCCTTCACTCACATATAATCTTTCGCGAAGAGCCGCACTGGAATATCCACATTCAAGTGATAGTCTTCTCATTAAAGCATGACTAAAACTATGGATTAATAGAAACCGTGGAGTAACGTTAAAAGGAGTTGCTGATAACTGATGCATATTATAGAATTCTTCTTTCCATGCTTTATCTACTTTTAAAGCACGTTTCTGAAGATCCGGATTCGTTTCCCACTGAGCAAGTCTGGATTTATCAAAATCAATGAATATACCTTCGCCTTTTACCTCTATAGCAGGCAACCATCGCTTTTTTTGTCTGGAGAGAGGGACGAATATAATTTCATCTTCAACAGGAGGTGTAATTCTGGTAAATCCATACAATGCCCTCACTTCGCGAAGTCGTATTACCCGTACAATTGAAGAAAAATACTTTTTCAGATCAGCCGGAACATCAACCTTTTTTGTCTCAAATTCACTGTTCTCTTCACCCTGATGAGATACGGGTGAAATAAACTGTTTATATTCTCCATGTTTAATATCAGACTCCTCATTTTCAGACTCCAGGGAATTATTAATTCGTTCTAATTTTTTTACAAACTCCTTATGAAAATCATCAATATTTAGTCCGATTTCTTCACGTTTGCTGATAAAATCAGAATCATCCCATATATACCGGATATATCGCAGCATTTCTTCATATGAAGTTTTATTTGCGATTTTGTCCCAGTGTTCGCCTAGTATTACTTTGAACTGATCGGTAAAGGGAGGTATACTTATCGCGGATTTTACCAGAGGAAAATAGAGGTTTGAAGCTCCCCGCTGTAATACCCGTGGCTTTTTATCACATTTATTATCATCATATGAGTTTAACCATGGTCGTCGTCCTGTGCATTTTATACCATTATCTGAAATCATTTTTCGCGTAAAAAGACCATCCAGTGAACGGGAGGTACCACATTCAGGGCATGAAAGGATAAGGCCTGAAATACCTGTTTTTTCTGATTTTAATAGAAGGAATCCGTTATTATGCTGACATTCTTCTTTATGTGTCAGAAATTCATCCCAGGGAAAATCATCAAGATGTCCCTTTTTGCAGGCAAGAACAAATCTTACAGGCACTACAAAAACTTTTTCTTTTAATGACCGGCCGGAACATTCAGGGCAAAAAAGATATGCCTTGTAATTTTCATCAGCCCATTTTTCGGATCTTGCTATACGCTGACATTTTGGGCACTGAAGCCAGTCCGGAAACCGGTACGCCTTAAGAAATGTCGTATTTTTTGAATAATATGACTCACCTGTCACGGGGGGCTGCTTAAAATGTTTTACAGACAACTTTTTTTCAAGCCTTTCTTCACGTATAATCTGTCCACTACCTGATCCCCCCTCTCCGGAGGTTTCATCCCAGTCCTCGAGCCCTGCAACAATAGCAGATACCGGGCCTCCGTCAGCCCTGAAATCGACGATTCCCCCCGGACCTGACATCATTGTAACATGACTCCTTCTGATTTTTCCCAATTCAAATGCCATTTTAACTCTCCTCTTCTTCCGGATCTATTATTTTCAGTACAAATGCACATGAAGGTTCAACACCCCTCATATTATTCATCGTTGGCCATGCATTGGAAGAATATCCTCCAAGAGAGTTTAGGGAAGCCACCATTTCAGCGTCTATTAATAACGTACGTTCATTCATTTTTCCCCAGTATTCCGGAGGATTACGCCTCTTCCAACTCTCGAGTTTTTTAATCAGATACTTCTCAACACCTTTTTCTTCAGGATCGATTGAGTATGCTCTCGAAACCAGATATTCAATAACTTCGTTTAATTTTTTTCCTTCAGCATGTCTGATATCTGAATGCTCAAGCATTCCATCAATTTTAAACCGGATTATTGCTACCAGAGCAGCATGCAATGCACGATCCATTGCTCTGGAGGTAAAAGGTGTAACACTGGTTGCTTCAACATCCCTGTACAGGGTCTGATGCCAGGTTTTGAATGTCTCATAATGAGATCTGTCCCTGGCCTTTCCATTATTCAGGATTGATATAATCAGACCGGGACTTTGCCGTCCTACACGGCTGGTTGCCTGAATATATTCTGATCTTCCTTTTGGCTGCCCATTTACAACCATTAAACCAAGGCGTGAGATATCAACTCCCACACTGACCATGTTTGTTGCAAGGACCACGTCGAGACATTCATGCTGATCTGCCTTTATATCAAATTTATGTAGAATTTCCAGAACTTCCTCCTGTGACAGTCTCGAAGTTAATTCCTCCACATTTTCAATCTTTCTTGGGCTTTCACACCGGTATCTGCAAATATCGGTTATTGCATCGTGAACATCGTCCTGCATCAATATCACTGCACCCCCGAGTTCACGAAGTGAATTGAAGTATGTCAGTAATGTTTTATATGGATCCCATTGATCCAATTCATCAAAACAGGCATGTGCAGATTGCAGAAGGGATGCAGTCACTCCCCGTAATGAATATTTTGCTGATCTTCCTGCAGTGGTTACTCCAAGGTATTGCCGGCCGGGCTTTGAAAAATCAGTCACCGCAAATCCGGAGTCATACCAATTTATTCCTGAAGGTGGAAAAAGACAGGAATCCCGGTCAAACAACCCTTTTATCTGCTCTTTCGCCTGTTTTATCGTTGCTGTTGAGCCAATAACTTTGGGCCTTTTTCCGTCTCTGGTGAATAAATAATCAATAGCAGATTCATACAAACCAAAAATTGTACCTAACGGACCTGATATTAAATGCAATTCATCCTGTATAATCAAAACGGGAGGATTATTATCGGATATTGAGAAAAAACGATCTATTTCGGGTCGTCTTGTAACCGTTGCAAATTTATCAACCGTACTAATTACAAGGGTGGGTCTTTCTTTGTACAGAACCGTATCAATAGTATATACGGGAAGCGGGGCTTTCGGTCCATTATACAGGATACATTTTTTATTTGGGCACGTTACCTGCCTGTTATGAGCATTATTATCATCCCACCATTTTAATCTGGTCTGACATGCAGGACAATATTCGAGCTGATCAGGTGTAGATGAGGGAGGTATCTTCTTTTTAATATAATCCTGATAATTATTCGGGGTAGCATTCCCGCCCACCCATAATCCGATCGAGAAAGGGACTTTACCCAGACTTTTTGTAGGTTTAATTTCTGCTTTCCCTCTCCTGATTGTCTCGCAGGCCAGAATCATTGCTGAAGCCCTGGAAAACTGTTGTGTTGTTAACAGTCGAAGCGTATATCGCATTACTGCTACAACTCCGGCGTGATTATCCGGATTCACAGGTTCTTTTAACCTGATATACATAGAAATGTAAGCAATTAATGCCAGATATGCCTCTGTTTTCCCTCCTCCGGTAGGGAACCAGAGAAGATCCAGGGTGTTGCGATATTTACTGGTATCATCAGATAACGACGCAATTGATAATAGAATAAAACCCATCTGAAAAGGACGCCATTTTAAATCTGATCCTTTTCTCTCGGGATTCCAGCTGTTCTGAAGTGCCATGGCTGCATTTGCAAGCCGGAATGCTTCTGCAGCTATTGGATCATTCTGTAAAAATTCGATCCCTTCAATAATCCGGGTTTTAATGTGGTTACATTCTTCAAGATTAATAATCGCCTGCTTTTTGTATTCAGGAGATAATTCCTCTATAATTGCCGCTTGTTGATTTATCCATCGTCCATATGCTTCAGGTAATTTTAGGAGACCTTTAAATAAGTGCTCATCCGGGGTATGAACAATCCAGTTTGCAGTTAAGGGAGAAAGTTCCGGGTCAGTGGATATTTCCTTAAAGAAAATACATCCATTCGGATCTACCGAATGAACAATTGCCTGTGGGATCCAGGTGGTGACAATTTTGCTAATTTCTCCGGTCTTTTCATCCTTTATCCATTCTGCGGAGCAGGTATGACCAGTCGCATATTCCTGTATGTCCCGGTAAAGCAAATCTAAAGCCAGATCTGAATTATTTTTCTTCTTTACCCGGATGTTACTTCGTGGCCGTGAAACAAAACGGGTGTTTTCTTTGGGAATTATTTCTAATCTGGCCTGAAAAATAGTTCCAATTTCATATTGATCGTAATTATCCCATTGATCAATAATTAATTCATTTACCAGGGTTGCTGTAACAAGTTTTTTATCCTGCCAT
>NZ_DAONKG010000052.1:0-12599 GCF_035406105.1 Methanospirillum sp. | reverse complement strand
AAAACCACGCGGGACACGGGATATGCTCCCTGATGAGATGGAACGGCGCCGTGAGATTGAAGCACGGATGCGGGCACGGGCACGGCTCTATGGATTCCGGGAGATCGCAACCCCGGTGTTTGAAGAACTTGAACTCTTCACCATCCGGTCAGGAGAAGGAATCATCAATGAGATGTATGTGTTCGAGGATAAGGGTGGCAGAACCCTTGCGCTCAGGCCTGAACTGACTGCTCCTGTTCTTCGGATGTATGTTGAGGAGGGGCGGTCCCTGACAAAACCTGTTAAATGGTGTTATTTTGCCGACTGCTTCAGGTATGAACGGCCTCAAAAGGGAAGGTATCGTCAGTTCTGGCAGTTTGGAACTGAACTAATCGGGGCTGATTCTGCCATGGGTGATGCAGAGGTGATCATTCTCGGGTATGATCTTCTGAAAACCGCAGGGGTGACATTTGTGCTCCGTATCGGCCATCTCTCCTTCATGCGGACACTGCTCGCCGATCTTTCCGATAGTGATGCAAAGAAGATCCGGGCATTTCTGGACAAACGGGAAGAAGCAGCTGCAGTGACCTATCTGCATGATATCGGGCAGGATCACCTCTGTGATCCCCTCATCCGGCTCTGTGGTGCCCGGACGCTTGATGACGTCTTTGCGGTCATTGGGGAGATACCTGAAGCTGCACGAATTCAGGAGACCTTTGCCATCCTTGATGCTGCCGGGATCCCGTATGAAATTAATCCGGCCATAGCACGAGGGCTTGATTATTACACCGGTATCGTGTTTGAGTGTTTTGCCGAGGGGCTTGGTGCTGAGAACCAGATCCTCGGAGGAGGTGCATACCGGCTTGCCCATCTCTTTGGAGGGGAAGATACCCCGTCGGTCGGATTCGCCATCGGGTTTGACCGGGTGATGGTCGCCCTTGGCGAGACAGGCTGGAACCCCTGGCAGCCGCAGGTGATGATCATCGCCACCAGTGAGGCTCGTACTGATGCATTACGGGTTGCCCGGGAGCTGAGGATGCATGGTATCATTACCGAGACCGATGTAATGGACCGCAGCTTTTCCGCGCAGATGAAGGCTGCCGGCAGGAGTGCGGATTATGCAGTCATCATCGGAAAAGAGGAGGTTGCAACCGGTACCGTCACCCTCAAAGATCTGAAGGCCGGAACCCAGGAGAAGGTGACGGTACCAGAGGCGATACAAAAACTGACGTGTGCATAACGTGTATGGCATCACCAAAACCCGCCCATGCTGAGGATCTGGCCAAACAACAGCGAAGTATCAGTGTTGCCGAATTTTTCGAGAAGAACAAACATCTTCTCGGTTTTGATTCACCAACCCGTGGTATTGTCACCACGGTAAAAGAGGCGATTGATAACGCCCTTGATGCCTGTGAGGAGGCTGGTGTCCTTCCTGATATCTACCTTGGCATCTACCGGATGGAGGATGATATTTTTAAGGTCGTCGTGGAAGACAACGGTCCAGGTATCATTCCGGACAATATCCCCTATGTTTTTGGAAAACTACTCTATGGCTCACGGTTTCATCAGATCCGGCAGTCCCGCGGGCAGCAGGGTATTGGTATCTCTGCGGCGGTCCTCTATGCCCAGCTGACAAGTGGGCGGCCGACCCTTGTCATCTCCCGGTGCGGATCAGACCGGCCGGCATTCCGGTTCCTGGTGCAGATCAGGACTGAAACCAATGAGCCTGAGATCCTGAAACGGGAGGAGACAGCATGGGACCGGGTTCACGGGACGCGGATCGAGATCGAGTTTAAGAGTTCCCTGACCGCCAGAAAGCGTCTGATCGAGTACCTCAGGTACACCTCGGTGGTCAACCCCCATGCCCGGCTCAGGGTGGAGATTGATGGGGAAGCAATCCTCTTTGACCGGGCCAGTGATGAGCCGATCATTCCTCCGCAGGCGATCCTTCCCCATCCGCACGGGGTAGAACTGGGAGAACTGAAACGGATAGCATCAAAATCAAAAGAACCACTCGAATCATTTCTGGTAAACAGTTTTTCCCGGGTCGGGCAGAAGACCGCCCGGGAGATTATCCAGCTGGCCGGACTGAAAGAGACGACGAAAGCCAGCAAACTTGATGCTGACGGTCTTTCACGTCTTCAGCAGGCAATGCAGCAGGCAAAGGTACCGCCACCACCGGCAAACCAGTGTCTCTCCCCCATCGGGGAGGTTCTCATCAGACAGGGTCTTGAGAAAGAGTTTCAGTTTGACTTCTGTTCTGCCCGCACACGGCCGGCAGGCGTATACCATGGACATCCCTTCATCGTCGAGGCTGCCATCGGCTATGGAGGAAGACTGGATCCTGAAGGGACTGCCAAGATCATGCGCTTTGCAAACCGAGTGCCACTGATGTACCAGCAGGGTGCCTGTGCGATTACCGGATGTATCAGCACGGTAAACTGGAGGACATACGGGATCAGCCAGTCCGGGCTGCCAACCGGACCGGTCCTCATCCTTGTCCATGTCGCATCAACCAATGTCCCCTTTACGAGTGAGAGCAAGGATGCCATTGCGTCAATACCCGAGATTGAACGGGAAATTACCCTCGCACTACAGGAACTTGGCCGGGATCTGAAGACATTTCTCACAAGACGGGACAAAAGCAGACTTACTGAAGAGCGGGCACGGGCAATCTGTGCCATCATCCCCGAGATCGCAACAAAAGTCGCAGAGACCATTGACAAACCAGTACCAGATATCACACCGATAGAGGGCCAGATCATGCGGCGGCTGGTTGCAAAAAAATGGACACGTGACGGGATGGTTACCATATCCATCCAGAACTATACCTCCCAGACCCTTGATCTGACTCTCTATATCATCACCACTGACGATGTCAGGGGAGCAACACCCCCGGCGGTCTTTGTTGAAGAGATGGGAACCGATATGTCAGCGGTGTGGCAGATGCAGCTTGCCAAAGGTGAAGGGTGGAACGTCACCTATACCGGCACGGGCAATGGCATGATCGATATCAGAGGCATTGATGAGAAGAAGAAGGTAGTGGTAGATCTTGACCGGTCATAAGGAAGCAATCAAAGAACTCGCCCTCAAACGACTCCTTGCCATACCGGAGAAATGGTATGAGCAGATGATCCGGGGAGAACTCCCCTCCATCACCATGCCGACCAGAACGAAGCGGAATATCGCCTATGACGAGGAGGCTGAGGTCTGGAAGTATGGCGATCGGGAACGGCTCCGGGAGGCAGGAACCGAGAAGAGTGCCCTCCATATCCTGAAGATGGCGTATGTCATCTGGTTTTTAAAACACCAGATCACGGAGAACCGGTCATCAACCCTGAGAGAACTCTACTACATCTCCGAAGGATGGAAACGGGCGAAGTTTGCCGCACAGAATGACTCAAATCTGCTGGTAGAGGATCTGGAGATCCTGACCGACGTGCAGCGTGAACACTTCCACCTGCGGCCGGAAGAGGACGGGGCAAGTATATTCGGACCACTGAAAATACGCGAGGATACAAGACGAGGCACCAGAGAGATCCACTGTCAGGACGATATCGGGGAGTCAGGATACCAAATCCCGACCAATGTTGATTCACTCGAATTTATCGAGCATGATGCACGGATGGTCATCGCCATTGAGACCGGCGGCATGTATGCCCGGCTTATCGAGAACGGGTTTGATGAGAAGTACCAGGCAATCCTAGTCCATCTGAAAGGACAACCGGCACGATCGACCAGACGGGTCCTCAACCGGCTTGCCAGCGAGTTTGACCTGCCGGTCACGGTATTTACCGACGGAGACCCCTGGTCATACCGGATATTTGCAAGTGTTGCTTACGGTGCTATTAAAAGTGCCCATATATCAGAGATCCTGGTCACCCCCTCCGCCCGGTTCATCGGGGTACAGCCCTCTGACATCCGTGATTATGACCTGCCGTCTGACACTCTGACCGAGCAGGATGTAGCAGCACTCAAAGCAGAACTCACCGACCCCCGCTTTGCCGGTGAGTACTGGAGAGAGCAGATTACCCTTCAGCTGGCACTGAACCTGAAGTCAGAACAGCAGGCTTTTGCAGCACGGGGGCTTGATTTCGTTACCGATGAGTATCTTCCCGCTAGGCTTTCGGATATGGGAATCCTGAAGAGATAACCGAATCACTCTTATCCTTTCTTCTCCCTGAGTATCGTACATGGATCCCTTCTCCCTTCCCCCAGTCATGCTCCCACTTCTCATCAACGCACTCGTCCTTCTTGTCACCCTCTTGTACGGATGCCGGGAGGACATCAAGGAACGGGCCGTCCCAGTGGTGATGTGGTACCCGGCGGTTGCTATTGGTATCCTGATGCTCATCTGGTTCTGGTACACCGTACTCACATCAGGGGATCTGCCGTATATCATGCCGCTTATACCTATGATTCTCTTTTTTGTCGTCGCATTCTACCTCTTTACGAGGTTTCATCTCATGGGAATGGCGGACACCAAGGCCCTTATCCTGATAACCGTCATGGTCCCGTGTTTCCCCTTCGTCCCCATGACCGGGTACCCGCTCTTTGGCATTCCCCCATATGTCTTCCTCCCCTTTAGTGTCCTCTTCAATGCCGTCATCATAAACCTGCTTCTGCCGGTTGCATTCTTCTGCATCAACATACTTAAAGGAAACAAAGCTCCCCTCCCCTATCTCTTCCTCGGATACCCGGTACAGGGTGAGACGATAGCAGACGAGTTTGGTATTGTCATGGAACATTTTGAGGAGATAGACGGCATTCTGACGAGATCATTCATCCCGGTCAGGACGGCAGTCAGGGATATGCTTGCAGGAGGGAGGCGGATCTACACAAAATCCCTCAAGGAAAACCCAACCCGGTACAGACGCGAACTTGACCTGTACAGGAAAGCCGGAACTGTCTGGATCAGTTATGGTGTCCCTTTCCTCATCCCCATCACTACAGGATTTCTGACCTCGATGATAATCGGGGACTTTTTTATGATTCTCCTGACCCTTCTCACCGGATAAGGGCCTCAATAATCACTTTTTGATGAGGAGAGATACGCAATGCGGGCACCGATCCGACAAAGGGGTCAATCACCGGAAAAGAGATATCCGATGGCGTTTTTGAGCCAGATAAGGTATATAATAAAAGGAATGAATGACCAATTATAACCCGGTGAAAATATTTGAAAATAGTTCCTGATACCAGCGTCGTCATAGACGGACGCATCACCAATCTCATTGATACGGGAGAATATAAGGGAGCCCATATAATAATACCGGAAGCCGTTGTTGCTGAACTTGAGGCCCAGGCAAACCAGGGGAGAGAAATAGGTTTCTCGGGTCTGACTGAGCTTCAGGAGCTCTGTAAACTTGCTGAACAGGGTATAATAACGATAGAATTTGTTGGTGCACGCCCCAGCCTTGAACAAGTAAAACTTGCGAGCGGCGGTGAAATAGATGCACTCATCCGCAAGGTCGCCATTGACTATGGTGCACGGTTTATTACCAGTGACATCGTGCAGTCAGAAGTTGCAAAAGCAAAGGGTCTTGATGTCCTCTATCTCCGCCCGCAGGTGGAAGACTTTACCCCGCTTGCTATAGACCAGTTCTTTGACGAACATACCATTGCCGTCTATTTAAAGGAGCGGGCAAAACCGGTTGCACGGAAAGGTACCATCCAGAAAACCGAGACCGTAACACTCCGGGATCAGCTCTGCACCGAGTATGAACTCCGGATGATCGCACAGGAGATCCTGGAACGGGCAAAACGTGACCCTGACGGATTTATTGAGATAGAAAAGCGGGGAGTGACAGTTGTTCAGATCGGGTCGATGCGAATATCGATCACGAGGCGGCCGTTCTCTGACGGTATGGAGATAACGGCTGTACGTCCCATCGTTGACCTGTCGCTTAATGATTATGCCGAATCTGATCTGATCAAACAGATGCTCCGGGGAGAAAAGCCAGGGATCCTCATCACCGGGCCGCCAGGGTGTGGAAAGACCACCCTTGCCCAGGCGATCGCGACCTACCTCTGCGATGAAGGTGTTATTGTCAAAACGATGGAACAGCCGCGTGAGATGCTTGTCCCTGACCAGATCACGCAGTACAGTGCTCTTGACGGGAGTATGGCAAATACCGCTGATGTCCTTCTGCTCGTCAGGCCTGATTTTGTCATCTTTGACGAACTGCGGAGAAACGAGGACTTTGAGGTATTTGCCGATATGCGTCTTGCCGGTATCGGGATGATCGGAATCATCCATGCCGTATCCCCCCATGAGGCCCTGCAGCGGTTTGCAGACCGGCTTGAGTTTTCAGTGCTTGCACAGATCTTCGGCTCCATGATCTATGTGAGAGACGGACAGATACACCAGATCTGCACAACCGCCTTCTCCATGAAGGTTCCGGAAGGAATTGACTCAGATATGCAGATTAGACCGGTTACCACAGTCTCTGATGTCAAGACCGGCTTTCCCGTATTTGAGATATTCAGATACGGCACGGAGACCATTGTCCTTCCGGTTGAGGAAGAGGAAGAGTCGGAAAACTCAGAAAAATACGTTCCTGCGGAAGAGACCGTTATGCACGCGGAGCAGCAGGAGCCGGTCAGGGAGAAGGCCTCCGAGGAGGAGGAACCGGAGGAAGAAGAGGAAGAGACCAATGCCTGGTCCATCACCGAGCGGGATATCCAGCGTGAGATTGGCAGATACACCGGTGGCGAAGTCAGCGTGGAGATGCTCTCTGCAACAAAGGCGGTCGTCTATATTGATGACCGGGATGTTCCTGCTGCCATCGGGAAAGGTGGAAAGAATATTGCAGCCATCGTGAACAAGGTCGGTGTTGGCATCGATATCAGACCGGCATCAGAACTTGCAAAGAAAGTAAAAGCCCTCTCACCCGGACAGTCCGATCGGGAGGAACTGATGCTTGGTGACGGGCTTCAGGTCAGGATTGACAAAAAACAGCTCTCCATCATCTCACCGGACAATACCGGGAAGATCGTTGATGTCTTTGCCGGACGGGAGTACCTCTTCACTGCAACCGTAAACGATTCAGGTGAGATTCATCTGGCAAAGAACAGTACCATTGCTCAGGAGATGCTGCGCAGATATAACGAAGGTGAACCCATCAGGCTCAAAACAGTGTGAGGGCATGTATGACAGAAGAGACACAGGCTTTGGAAGCTGCTATTCGGAAACAGTGGGATGGGGTGTTTATTGCCACTCCATCTGAAAAAAAGAAATTCTACCTGACCGTTGCATATCCGTACCCCAGTGGTGCCATGCATGTCGGTCATGGCAGGACATACATCGTCCCTGATGTTATCGCCCGGTTCTGGCGGATGCGGGGACGCGAAGTCCTCTATCCTATGGCATTTCATGTCACCGGGGCACCGGTCATCGGGATCTCAAAACGGATTGCACGACGGGATGAGAGTGCCATACAACTCTATCGGGATCTCTACCGGGTTCCTGAGGATGTCCTTGAGACCTTTACCGACCCGTTAAACATCGTCAACCATTTCTCAAACGAATATGAACGGGTTATGACCCAGGCCGGTCTCTCTATCGACTGGTCACGGCGGTTTACTACGGTTGAGCCGACCTACAGCAAATTTATCGAGTGGCAGTGGTACCATCTTCGTGAAGCTGGGCATGTAAACAAGGGTGCCCACCCGGTCAGGTACTGCCCGCAATGTGAAAACCCGGTCGGAGACCATGACCTGCTTGAGGGTGACAAAGCCGAGATCCAAAAGTTCACGCTCATCATGTTCCGGTACGGGGATGCATTTATTCCCTGTGCAACCCTCCGGCCCGAGACCATTTATGGAGTTACGAACCTGTGGGTCAACCCAACTGTTGAGTATGTCAGGGCACAGGTTGACGGATCCGAATGGATCCTCTCACGGCAGGCGATGGAGAAGATAATGCTCCAGGACCATGAAGTCACGGAGACCGGGACCATTTTGGGATCTGATCTCGTCGACAAGACGGTCAGCCATCCCTTCTGTGGTGAAGTGCCCATTCTTCCGGCAGTGTTCGTAGATCCGGATATGGCTACCGGTCTTGTCATGAGCGTTCCGGCCCATGCACCCTATGATTACATCGCTCTTCGCGACCTCCAGCGAAAAGGGCAGTATACTGATATCAAACCGGTCGGTCTTATCACCGTTGAAGGGTATGGGGAGTTTCCCGCTGTTGAGGCAGTCGAGAGGGCCGACATCATTAACCAGGATGATCCAAACCTTATCGAACTGACCCAGTCGGTGTATACTGCCGAGCATGCGACCGGAAAGATGTACGAAAAGTATGGGGGTAAACCGGTTAAGATCGCCAGAGAGGAGATCGCACGGATCCTGACCGAACAGCACCACTCTACCATCATGTACGAGTTTGACACGCGGCCGGTGGTCTGCCGGTGTGGCTCCCGGGTCTATGTCAAGGTCCTCCATGACCAGTGGTTCCTTGAATATAGTGATCCGGCCTGGAAACAACAGGTAAAGGATCACCTTGAGGACATGGAACTGGTTCCACAGGAGGTCAGGGCTGAATTCAACCGTACCGTTGACTGGCTCAAGGACTGGGCCTGCTCACGGCGCATTGGTCTTGGAACCAGGATGCCATGGGACCCGGAATGGCTTATCGAGCCGCTCTCAGATTCGACCATCTACATGGCGTATTATACCATTGCATCCAGGATAAGGCACATCGATCCCGCTCTCCTGACACCGGCGGTCTTTGACTACATCTTCCTTGGAAAAGAGTCTGAAGGACTCCCGGAGCGGGAGAGACTGGATAGCATGAGAAAGGAGTTTCTGTACTGGTACCCCTATGACTTCAGATTCTCGGCAAAAGATCTCATCTCAAACCACCTGACCTTCCAGCTCTTCCACCACTGCACCATCTTCCCAAAAGAGTGCCTCCCCCACGGCATGGTGGTCTTTGGAATGGGCCTCTTAAACGGAGCAAAGATGTCCTCGTCAAAAGGGAACGTGTACCTGCTTGAGGATGCAATCAATGACTTTGGTGCAGATACCGTCAGGATGTTTCTTATCGGTTCCGGGGAACCCTGGCAGGACTTTGACTGGAGAAATGAACTGGTCTCATCAACCAAAAAGCAGATTGAGCGGTTTGCCCAGACCATCAGGGAAGGGCTGGAGTCCGAGGGCCCGGACACACATATTGACCGGTGGCTTTTGTCCCGGATGCAGAACCATATCACCCTGGTCACGAGGGCCATGGAGAATTTCCAGACCAGGCAGGCACTTCAGGAGGCCTTCTTCGGGTTTGAGTCTGACCTGAAATGGTACAAGCGCCGGCTCGGGCAGCATCCGGCAGGAAAGAATGCCATGAAGAACCTCTGCTCAACATGGGTCAGGCTGCTTGCCCCCATCATTCCGTTCACCTGCGAGGACCTCTGGAAAGATATCGGAGAGGGTCTTGTATCGTTTGCACCATGGCCTGAACCTGATGCATCCCTTGTGGACGATGATGCAGAGATAGCAGAGGAACTCCTTGAGAGAACGGTCGAGGACATCGAATCCATCCTTCGGATCCTGAAGACACCACCCCGGAAAGTGACCATCTGTGTTGCTCCATCCTGGAAATGGGAGATTTTAACGCTTATCGCAGGAGCACCGGACAAGAAGAATGTGATTCAGGATGTGATGCAAAAGGAGGAGATCAAGGCACGAGGCAGGGAGGCTGCGGATGCGGTAAAACAGTGTACACATCTCTTCCATAAACTCCCGGCTGACCTGGTTGAACGGATTGTTGCTCGCCAGCCTGATGAACTGGCAATCTTTATGGAAGCGGCTGCATTCCTCGCCGACGATACAAAACTTGAGATAGATGTGACACCGGCAGATGCATGCCACCATATGAAGGCAGGGTCAGCCCTCCCCTTCAAACCGGCGATAATAATAGAGTAGAGATTTATTCTACTGCCTTTGCCTTTTTTACCCGTTCCTTGGTTGAGTACCCGGTCACATCATCCAGGTATCTCCGAAACCTCTTGTTGGTATCAAGGATGATCTGTTCGTCTTCGATGCCCTGCTTTGATATGGTTGTAATAAGAATCGATTTTTTTGCATCACCCAGTCTGACCTGCATGGACTCAAGGGCGCCAAATGAGATGGTATACCATCCGTCTTTCTCCTGAGGAGTGATACCAAAATGCTCAGTAATCTTCGCGGTAATATTCTCGGGAAGATCCTTTATGTGCGTTCGTTTCACCGGATATTCCTGCATATGAATACTCAATGGTTGTTTGAGCGGATATGTGTTACAGATGAGAACGTGGTGTGTGCATATTCTGGGAAGGAGGATGCCAGATGATCGGATGCATGCAATAGAAGATTTTGCCTCATCCGGGATGTCTGCCTCAAACAGGTACGCAAAACTGCGGACCGGCTCTTCCTCACCCTATTTATACCATCAGTCTGCAGTACTGATCACGGTTATTCTGATAGGGATGATCCATGATTTCAGCATATATTACCACAGAGAACGGTCTGATCCCGGTAGACGCATGGGAGGACGGATGCTGGATCAAGGTGGTCAACCCGACAGAAAAAGAGATATCACTTCTTGTAGAGCGGTTCGGGGTCTGGGTTGAGTTCTTTACCGACCCCCTTGATGTTGATGAACGGGCTCGGTTTGAGGTTGACGAGGGACATATTCTGATCCTGATCCGATCCCCCCGCCGTGAACCGGAAGAGGCAGCAATTCCCTACATTACCCTCCCGATTGGTATCATCCTGACCGGACAGGTGATCATCACCGTCACCCTGACCGAGGTTGATGTCCTTGATGAGTTCCTCTCCGGATGGGTCAAGAATTTTGACACCAGAACCAGGACCCGGTTTGCGCTTCAGATCTGCTACCGGACTGCTCTGCGGTTTCTGCGGTACCTGAAGGATATCAACCGCATGTCCAGTCAGATAGAGATGAACCTGCACCGGTCAACAACCAATGATCTCCTCCTTGATCTCTTCAACCTGCACAAGAGTCTTGTGTTTTTTACCACCTCCCTCAGATCCAACTCGCTGATGGTTGAGAAGTTTTCATACTCAAATGTCCTTGATATGAGTGATGAGGAGATTGATCTCTATGAAGAGATGGTCATTGAGAATAAACAGGCCCTTGAGATGGCAAATATCTATACCTCCATCGTCATGGGTATGACCGGAACCTTTGCTTCAATCATTAATAACAATGTCAACGTCGTGATGAAACTGCTGACCAGTATCACCATTCTTATTTCACTACCGACTCTTATCGCGAGTATTTATGGGATGAATGTGCAGCTCCCCCTGCAGGAAGAACCATTTGCATTTTTAGTGATCATGTTCTGTGCAATAACGGCGAGTGCTCTAGGATTATTTATTCTGGTTCGATGGAAAGTATTATAGTGATAAATATATGCTTCATATGTTGGTAGTAGAATATTCAGATTGGTTAAATTATCCATGCAGGTATGAGTAGTATTTATGGCATCCAGTACCATCAAGACAACCATTGATCTTCCAAAATCATTACCATGGCTTGTAAATATCAAACCTGATGAACTTGGAATATATATCCGAAAATCCCTGGCGGTTGAGTTATTTCGTGAAGGGAGGGTTTCATTAGGAAAAGCAGCAGAGATTGCTGGTTTTGAAACTAAAATGGATATGATAGATGAACTCATGATTCGGAATATTGGCCTTGATTATTCTATGGAAGATGCTGAAGAGGACCTGAATGCTCTAAAACAAATTCTCAAATGAGAAAAATCATTTCAAACTCTACACCTCTCATTGTTCTTTCAGCATTGGGGCAACTGGAATTACTTCATCATTATTTTGAGGAGGTAATCATTCCTAAGGCAGTGTGGCAGGAGGTTGTAATCAATGGAAAAAACAGACCTGGTGCATTGGAAGTCAGAGATTGTGAATGGATCAGAATTCAAGAGGTCAGTGATAGCATTGCAGTTGAGGCATTACACATATATCTTGGAATTGGTGAGTCTGAAGCGATAATCCTCGCAAAAGAGCTGAATCTCCCTCTTATCATTGATGATAAACAGGGAGACGAACTGCAAAAGCTCTTGATCTATCAGTTACCGGGACAATAGGCATTCTTTTAAAAGGCTCTGAAGATAAACTCGTGAATATGGATGAGACAGTTTCGGGTCTGATCTCCATTGGTTTTCGATTTGATAAGGAAACCATAACAAAGTTCTCCACCTGATATCTTTTTTTATCGCTTCATGCGTTGGTTTTTTAAATCCTACATCCATAGTTAGATTTATCTTACATTAGTTATGTATATCTAACATAGTGTGAGAAATATCTCACTGTGATAGTATGAACCGAACTGCCATCATCACACTTGAAATAATTATTGCAGCCCTGATACTTGTTGTTCTAATCGGGACGTACCTTTCATCAGGGTTTACTTATGATGCACTTATCTGGATCCTCCTGATCGCCCTTGGGATTGGAGCCATGTATCTTCTGAAAAAACACAATAGCACAGGGGTTCGCCGGATTATTGCGGTCATGGGTATTCTGTGTATAGGCATATCATTCGCCGGAATCCTTACACCGACCCCAGTCCTGCCGGCAACACTTACCATGGG
>NZ_DAONKG010000051.1:0-12734 GCF_035406105.1 Methanospirillum sp. | reverse complement strand
TTTAACTACTTTCTCATGACCATGCTTTAATGCAATAAATCCTTCAAATAATTTTGAAGACACAGGTTTAAACACATTGTCAATATCATGAGTTACACACACCGCAAATTCACATCCATCCGGATACTCTGGTTTAATTATTCCCCTTTCATACAAATATTCTGAAACTGATGGCCTGAAGATATCCCGCTCCCTACTTGCCCAATAGGGAAACCTCCCGTGCATATCGCGAATGGGATTTTCATACTCCTCCCTCCGGGTAAACCTATCCCACAGGTCAGGCCGTTCGAATTGTAGGAACTCAAACCCCATTCCTATACTCACCAACCAGTTCTCTGATCCTCCCCGATGCATCCCTCCCAAACAGATCCGGATGCTCGACTGGAGGTATAAAACCCCCAATCATCCTCACAATCCTCTCTCTATCTGCGCCAACCAGCACATTCCACCCAACCTCCACCGTCTCCACCCATTCGGTGTTCTCCCGAAGAGTAATACACGGGACCGAAAGCAGATATGCCTCTTTCTGAACCCCACCTGAATCAGTCAGGATCTTTCTAGCTGAATCCATTGCCGCAAGCATGTCAAGGTATCCAAGGGGATCACAGGTGATAATAGTATCAGGCATCCGGTCCCACAATCCATACGATATGAGATATTTTTTCGTCCGTGGGTGAACCGGAAATAAAGTCGGCACACCACAGTCACCGATAGCCCCGATAATACTCTCCATATGTTCAGGGTTATCGGTATTTGACGGACGGTGAATGGTCAGGACGAGGTACTTACCGGGAATAAGTGAATACCGTTGCAGGATATCTGATCGTTTCCTGGCCACCTCCCTATTATATTCAAGAGCATCCACCATCACATCCCCTATCAGGAACACTCCCTTTGTTATCCCTTCGGCTCTGAGATTATCCACCGCAGTCTGAGTCGGGCAGAAGAGCATTTCTGATATATGATCAACCAGGATCCGATTAATCTCTTCCGGCATCGTCCTGTCAAAACTCCGCAGCCCGGCCTCCACATGGGCAACCGGAATATGGAGTTTTGCAGCAGCCAGCCCTCCGGCAAGCGTCGAGTTGGTATCACCATACACCAGAACAAGATCCGGATGCTCCTTGATCAGGACTTCTTCAATTTTTGCAAGGCATTCTCCGGTCTGCTTTCCATGCGGTCCTGATCCAACCCCAAGGTGATGCTCAGGTTTTGGGATCGCAAGTTCCTCAAAGAAGACGTCAGACATTTCAGGATCATAATGCTGCCCGGTATGGACGAGGACCTCCCGATGTTCTTTCCGAAGCTCCCGTGAGACCGGGGCACATTTAATAAACTGCGGCCTGGCACCGACGATTGACAGAATTTTCATGGTTGATTTGGAATATATTTTTGGTTTTTTACGAGGGCAGAGGTGTCAAAAAACAGATTCATACTCGGTCATCTCTAGCCAGGATAATGTCATCTGACAGGTTTCCCGTACGGGTACTCAGAGCAGAACAGACTTCTTCAAATGCATGTTCCCTTTTTTTATTACTTGGTTTCGGGCGAATTGCTTTAATCGCATGAATATACTGATACACAGACAGATATTCTGAAACTGACATGTCTTTAATTTCATCCAAAACCAGATCCTTAACCTTCATAATGGCTCCCTCTTAATAATTTATTTTAATTATCTTATTCACAGATAATATGATTCTTATAGGTAAATCTGTCACTATCTGGGGGTAATATTTATTTCATTCTCTCTTTCTGCTAATGCACAGATGAGAAAATCGATGGTTGAACCAAGGATTCCTGCAGATGGACAAATGTTATAACACTCTGCTGCTTTTTTAGTTTTACATCCACCAATTTCCAAGGCTTCGGAGATGAAATTATCGTCGACTGCAAGGTTTGTTGCCATCCACACACCTTTTCACACAATAGATTACACATTTTATATGTAAAGGTATTAATAACGGTAATTACCCGATGAGTGATTTAATTTCTTGTATCTTTCAACTGCCCTATTCATGAACAGAGAACCACCGGGATGCCATGCCCGCCGACAAGCCCTGGCCGATATAGGTGAAAGTTCCATTTTGTCCCGGCAGCCTCAAGGCCGGTGTTGTATCAACGCACACGCGGGAAAATCAGAGATAACTCATTGACAAGAGCAATATTCAGATCCTTCAGATCCCGCTGGATGTTCTCGATGACCTTCGCAGCTTCAGTGGTCCGGATATCAGGAGCCCGGTACACCGTCGTCACCAATCCGTATACCTGGCACAGCGTATCTGCAGTCTTTTCATCCATACCGGATACGATCTTCGTCGTTCGCTCCAGAGTATGCTCATCATCATTCGGGTTTATTCTCTCCGGAGAGTATCCGACAAAAAAGTCCTTCCCACAATGTAATCCGGATTCCTGCTTGAGGATAGGCACGACGAACTCTTCAGTTACCCCGGAATATACCATTGACTCCAGAACAACGATTGCTCCCTCTTTCAGATTCTTCCCCACGGTTCGTGCAGCACCCGTGACCTGACCACGATCCGGATCTTTTCGCCTTCGTCTCCGGAGTCGGGACACAGATCATAATGATAGCACTCTTTTGTATCACGTTTGGATCAGCCATGGCCCGTATCTTCGAGCCTGATGCCGTGAGCAGGTCAGTCTTCTTCCGGTCAATGTCAAAGCCGATGGTCGAATGATGCTCTTCAAAGGCTTCAGCCGGGGAGTTCAGACATTGCCAAGGCTGATAGTGCCTTGGATTAATTGTGTACCTGATTTCGAAACCATTCAATTGTCTCTTTAAGCCCATCCCGTACCGTGTATTTTGGCGTATACCCAAAACTCTCCGCTGCTCTTCTGATATCAGCCAGTGAATCATGGATATCCCCGTGCCGGGGTGGATCATACAGAACCGGAACTTCTATCCCGATAATATCCATGATCATTGCCGCAAGGGCATTCAAACCGATGCTCTTCTGACAGGCAATATTGAATATTCCTTCTGCATTACTTTCCATAGCCCGGATATTTGCCTGCACAACATCCTTTACATATACAAAATCCCTTGTCTGACTTCCGTCGCCATATATCAGTACCGACTCATGCCGGAGTATCCTGGAGATAAATTTTGGAATGACTGCGGCATACTCGGATTGTGGATCCTGTCTGGGTCCAAAGACATTAAAGTACCTCAATGAGACTGTCTGTAACCCATAGAGCTCAGAAAAAACCCGTGCATAATGTTCTCCGGTGAGTTTTGTGACCCCATATGGAGAGAGGGGGCAGGGGAGCATTGTTTCAATCTTGGGAAGAACTGGGGAATCGCCATAAACAGAAGCGGATGAAGCACATACAACCTTCTTCACCCCGCAATCCCTGGCGGCCAGGAGCACATGAAGCGTCCCGGTACAATTAACCTCATGGGTTTGCAAAGGACTTGTAACAGAACCTGCGACCGAAGTAATGGCAGCCTGGTGGAAAATTCCATCTACTCCTTTGAATACTTCCATGAGAAAGGAAAGATCGGTAATACTTCCTTGTTTAAACTGAATTGAAAGAGATGCAATATTGGATTCTTTACCAGAAAGCAGGTTATCCACGATGATTACCTCATGCTTTTTTGAAAGCTCTTCTGCGATATGAGATCCAATGAATCCTGCACCGCCGGTAATTACGTATTTCATGATAAATTGTCCTGTAATAGTATGCTTTCAGAATGATTAAACAGAATGGACCTTCTTATCCATATCTTAATATTGTATAAACGGTAAAAGGAACTATGATGTCAATTCTTGCTGAATTTATGAGGTCAATTGGAGTAATCTCCATTATTTGTATGGGTGTACTCTGTTTCGGAGTGGTATCTGCCGTAATGGTTTCAAGTCCTGATGTGGTAAAACCAGGACAACAGGTTTCTGTATTTATAGGCAATCTGGATGAGAATAAACCCGTCAGTATATTGATTACCGGTAATGTAAAAACCGATGCTGGATCTCCCTTTTCTTTCGGAATTCATGACCTTCAGTTAGGGTTGGATATTACTAATCCACAAGTACATGTGCAGATGAAGGGGCTGGTTCCAGCCAGCACGGTCAATTTATCTGTCAACCATCTTGAAGGGGTCGAGATCGTGTATCCTCCGGAACGGGTTGATGCAAACGGAGCCTGTGATTTTACCAAAACTGAATCTGCCTTACCAAAAGGAACATATTTTATTGACATAAACGGAACTGCTGCACGCACACAAATACCGGTATCTTTTGAGGTCAGCGGGATAAATGGAAATAAAGAAACACTTGCAGAATCTTCATTTAACATTGTAGGAATATCGAGCGGAGTATTTCATGTCACTACTACAGTTTCTGGAAATGTTATTGAAAAGAAACAATTCACGGTCCAGGACCAGCTTATCGCATTACCATGAAATTGTATACGCAGTAAAAATCACATATAACCATTATTCCCTTCTTTTTACCTCATTCTTTGAAAGGGTACATCTGCATATGACAGGAGAGCGATCAATTCCCCCAAGGAAAGAACTCCAACAGCTCTTCGGCAAAATGATACCGCTTATATGCCCGAATACAAAAAATAATCACAAAACAGGTATGCGAGAGAAGGGATTTGAACCCTTGGATTCCTTCGAAACCGGATCTTAAGTCCGGCCCATTTGGCCAGGCTTTGGTACCCTCGCGCCTTATTATATTGGTGAATCAGATATTAGAACCTATGCTGCATACTCCTGATGATCCTGCCCTATTCCCTCCTGGGTTGTATCACGTCAGATAACAGCCAACTCATATGGCACCTGGACAGAATGAAAATCAGATTTGCGCACATGAGGAGAACACATGATTCGTTGGTAACTGATAAAAAAAAAGGTTCAGGCTGATTTCGCAGCCATCTCAACATCTTCTTCCTTAATCGTTTTTCTTCCTGCGTGCTGGGCAAGCTTAAATGCTTCCTTCGCCAGATTTCCAATATAATCTTCCGCCTTCTCTACTAATACCGCCGCTGCATCGCTTCCGACACGCTCAGCCCCATTTGATTTCGCAATTCTAACAACTGCTGCAATTGGCAGGTCTGACATACCACTACCCCAAAAGATAGATTATCGGATATCTATATATACGTATTGATTGACACGCTTCATGAAAGGATACCAACCATGATTTCGCATCTCATGACTACATTTGCATGATACCTGTTTTGATCAGCATCTGAAATTATATCCGAAAATTTATTTACTTATTCATATATTATTCATTTAATAGATTTATGAGGGATTGATGGGGGGCGGCTATGACCTGCACTTCTCCTCTGATGATGAGAAGATTGCAGATTTATTCCGAGATATAGGGCTTAAGCGCAACAGTGCCCGCGTACTGACGCTGCTTATAAAAGATGTGGATCTGACCTCCCGTGAGATCGAAAAAGCTGGTGATCTCCGGCAGCCGGAGGTCAGTATTGCAATCACGGATCTTATGAACAGAATGTGGGTGAACATTGCCCATCAGATGACTGATAATAAAAGAAGACCAATACAGGTGTATCATATTGCACGAACACTCGATGAGATTCTTGATGAACTGAGAGAGGCCATCATCGGTTCATATGAACAGAAGTTTGAGGAGATAGAAAAGGTCAGATGTCTCATACATAAAACTCCTCATTGATACCCGGAGCTTCTGAAAATCTTATTAAATCCATTTTTCTCTCTTTTTTTTCATTGTATCATACGAAATTCCCAGGTCATCACTGATGTCTCTCCGAATATGACCGCTATCGGGCAGAGAAGCGTCATGGTTTTGGTAAGGGTATCGGAAATAATTGCCTCATCATACTCCCCTTTCAGGGAAATGACATGATGTACGGTTTCAAAGGTGGCGGGAAGATCCTGCTTCCTGGTCGCGGTTGTCTCAATCTGGAGTCCATCTGGCCGTATTCCGATGTCGCCAAGGTCAAGCAGAATCTTAATTCCAATACATCCCCCAAGTGATGCAAAGAGATAATCTATCGGATTTGGCACCGTCCCGCCTCCACCAAGATGTACATGAGCATCAATCGGGATTATAAGACCGGTGCTGGTAATTGCAGAAAAACTCATGCCACCCGTATGTCTGACCGTCATAGAAACCGGCTTAAACTCTTTTCGTGCAGGATCCCAGGATATTTCACGAGTCATACCTCATGATTGGGAATGATCGGAAAAAATGATACCTGATAGCCGTACTCTCTGTCACCACCTATGTTCGCCTTCACCCTCATCCTGAACTGATCCGATGATCATGGCAAGCGATCTGGTTTCCGGATAACTCTCCAGTATCATCTTCAGAAGAACCGTAAGGGGAACGGCAACAATGACACCAGCTCCACCAAGAAAATATCCCCAGAATATCATTGAGATAAATACAACAGCAGGAGAGAGTGCCATTCCTCTTCCGGCCAGCTCGGGAAAGAGGATATTTTCAGAGAAGAGATTGACAAGACTAGCAATAATGATAACGAGAAGTGCTGCATAGGGATGTATCTCGATGAGCGCAAGTACCGCGGGAGGAATAAGTGCCACGATAAACCCGACATACGGGACAAAATTCAGGATAAACATAAGAAAACCCCACACCCAGGGGTCCTGAACCCCGATAATAAAAAGAGCGATACCAAACCCTGCACCAGTCACAAAATTCACTTTTGCCCTGATAATCACATAGTCAATGACCACAGAGCCAAATGCTGCCATCCGGGTGGCAAGTTCCTGCTGATAGGAACCGAGAACCGCATTGATCTTCTGAGAGAAAACAGTCGCTTCCAAAAGCAGAAACAGAGTCGTGAAGATCACGATAAAGAGAGATGATATCTGTCCGATAAGGGAGGTCACCATCTCTGGAGAGATGACACCAAGAGAACCGGTCATCTGGCTTACCGGAATGAGTGTAGAAATTTTTATTCCAAACTTTGAAAGGAGTGTATCAATCTCTCCCATATTGGAGTGAATACTCTCTTCAATCTTTGGAATATGAACCAGTAGAGGCCTCACTGAAAGGAGCACCATTCCCACAACCCCGGCAAGACACCCAAGAAAGATGAAGAAGGCAAGATATCCGGACAACCGGGGATCACATCCCCGATTCTGAAACCAGAGCGAAACAACCGAAAAGATAACTGCAGCAAAGACAGAGAGCAGAAAGGGTCCGATAAATCCTCCGGCCATCTTCAGCCCCGCAAGAATGATAAAACAGCAGGCCGTCAGGAAGAGAACTCTGTCAGCGTTTGGAAGATGCGTAAGAGAGACCATACTAAAGAGATGTCTGACGATGTATAGTATTTTTCGTATGAAAAGGGTTATGGTATGGGAAAGTGATTATTTCAATAGATCTATCATCGGATCGATGCCAGGTGGGGGGCATATGATCTGATGCTCTTTAAAGATCATACCTGGGGGGTTCTACGTGGATGCTGTCACTATACTCGGGATTTTCTGTTTTATTTCTGCAGCAATAACCTATGGTCTTGGCATCTATGTATATGCAAAAAACCCTGAGTCCAGGGTAAACCGCCTCTTTCTTATGGTAACTATCGGAGCCTCATACTGGGGGATTGGAGAGTTCCAGATATGGAGTGTAAATAGTTATGAAAACGTCCTGTTCTGGCTTAAGGCAAGTTCATTCTGGACGGTCGTCATTGTCATGTGCATCCATTTTATCCTTGCGTTTGCCGATCATCCCCTTGCAAAACGCGAGAATCTAAAGTACCTTTTTATCATCCTCTATATTCCGGCACTCCTGCTGGCCTGTGTCAACATTCTAACCGATCATATCTTTTCCGTTCAGTATTCACCAGATTTTCGATACTTCTATGCTCCTTCCATCGGGGACCCGGTATATACCATTGCAACCATTTATTTCCTTTGCATACTCTTCTGGGCAATCTATATTGGCCTTCAGGCACGACGATCTGCCGGTAATGATACCTTCAGACGGCAGTCAAGCTCAGTCAGCATCGGGCTGCTTGTCCTTATCGGGTTTGGTTCTCAATCAGTCGTCATCCTCCCATTATTTGGAATATTTGCACCAAATCTCGTATTCATCGGGATTGTCTTCTTTTCAATTGTAATTACCTATGCAATCCTGAAATACGGGCTTTTTATCTTAAGCCCTGAAACCGTTGCAACCCATATCATTCAGATCATGCCTGACGGACTTATTCTTACCGATATGGATGGGCGCGTTATTACAACAAACACAAAAGCAAAAACGCTCCTTCACGGATTATATCCGACCAGCCAGGAATCACATGCAGGACCTCCCCTGCCTGAACCAATGTTTTCCAAAATACGCGATGAAATCCTGAATCAGGGTGTACTTTCAGATTATGAAGTAATTATGGATTCTGATGGCCACAAAACACTTAGTATATCTGGTTCTCTGGTAACGGATCCGGACCGGGGCCCTGCCGGCCTTATACTGATTATTCATGATATTACCAAACGAAAAAACGCAGAAAAAGCACTCCTACTTGCGAATGAGAAGATATCTCTTCTGACACACCTTACCCGGCATGATATCAGTAATCTTATCATGGTCATTTCAGGTTATCTGGAAATATTAGAGACTGAAGAGGATGAAGACCAGAAGATGAAGATGCTTTCGATATGCAGGGACACCACCAGGAAAATTACGAAATATCTTCATTTTTCACGGGATTATCAGAGTATCGGTCTGCATGAACCGATATGGCAGGATTGTGAGCATCTGGTTATGCGGGCAGTTGAGGACATTCAGAATGAACAGGTACACCTTACACTCAACCTTATTCCTGCAGACATTTTTGTAGATCCGCTCTCGGTAAAGGTCATCTATAACCTCCTTGAGAACGCTCTCCGTCATGCAGCGGATCTGACCAGAATCGGCATTTACTCCGAAGAACAGGAAGATGGTTCACTTCTGCTCATCATAGAAGATGACGGCCCGGGGGTCAGACCTGATGATAAGGAGCGGATTTTTAAACAGGGATATGGAAAAAATACCGGACTTGGTCTCACCCTGGCACGGGAGATCCTGTCGGTCACTGATATTACCATACATGAAATCGGGATATATGGAAAAGGGGCACGATTTGCGATACAAATACCTCCAAAATCATGGCGAAAGAAATCTTTGGGTAGTATGGGCACAGACAGGGATTCCATCCGGTACACAGACTGAATTCATATAAGTAAAAACCATGCATCAAAAACCACTCTTTGTTGATTTTCAGAATATCACCGTTGCACAGAATACGAAGGTGATCATACATGATCTCTCAGTACAGATACCTGACGGAGAACATGTTGCCATCCTCGGACCAAATGGTTCAGGAAAATCCACCTTTATCCGTACCCTCATCAGGGAGCAATACCCGGTCCATGCAGAAACCGGCAGAGTCTTTCGGATTTGGGGAGAAGAGGTCTGGGATGTCTTTACCCTTCGATCACAGTTTGGATATGTTTCACACGACCTGCAATGTACCTTCAATCGGAATATATCAGGTCGTGAGGTAATCCTTTCCGGGTTTTTCAGCAGTATAGGCCTCTTTTTTCATACCATCACTCAGGAAATGGAGAATCGGGCTGATGAAATCTGCTCATTTCTGGAAATTTCGCATCTTGCACATCGTTCCTTTTCGGAAATGTCCACCGGTGAGGCACGACGATTTCTCATCGGACGGGCCCTGGTACATAACCCCCGGGTCCTCATCCTGGATGAACCATCAAACAGTCTGGATCTTCATGCCCTCCATATGCTGCGCAGGATGATGCGAAAGATTACAGAAAGAACGGTCATCATTCTTGTTACCCATTCACTTCAGGACATTATTCCGGAGATTGGCCGTGTTATCCTGTTTAAAGATGGCACTATCTACCAGGATGGGCCGAAAGAAACCATACTCTCTGATGAGAATATCGGTGCGGTCTTCAACGTCCCGGTTCGGATCGTCCATCATGATGGATATTATTATGCAACCGGATATTGATGTCAATAAACGGTGTGACCTGCAAAAAAGAGAATATTTTTGAATTTAGAAGCGTCTTCTGTTAAAGCCGCCAGAGGAACCGCCGTATCCGCCGGATCGGTTTCCACCAAAGTCGCGGCGTGGCTGCATGGGACGTGCTTCATCAATACGCATAGTTCTTCCGTCAAATTCGGTATCGTTCAGGGCATCGAGTGCTGCCTGGGCTTCTTCTGAAGATCCCATCTCGACAAATCCAAAACCTTTGTTCTCAATGATTTTGGCGCTGACAACCTCTCCATAGGCTGAGAAAAGTTCGTTGAGCTGACTTTCGTTGGTGGAGTAGGGCAGGTTGCCTACGTATAATTTCTTTCCTTCCATGATCGTCCCTTATGGGCTTTTTGCATAACTGTTGGGCCGCAGTGATTACCATCACATTGCGCCAGAGAATTACCAAGAATAGCAGTGAGATACCCTTTCGAACCGAAACGAGAACTTACAAAAACTATTGTCAGAATTTACTCTTTCGTCTGCACATACAGGTTGTCGCATGAGTATATAAGGTTTGTTACGATTCGGGTGTGGTATTCAGGTTCCATCAGAATTTTCCGGTCTTAAACACCCATATGATCGGACATGGTCCCAGGCAGTATGATATCGCATCCACCGATTCTCATCCTCATACATCCTGATATCCGTATGGGCATACAGCTTGCGATCTGCTCCAACCGGGCATACCTGAATACATATACCGCACGGGGATCTGAATTCATCATTCAGGGTGGCACTTCGATCTGCACAGGCCTTTTTATTGGTCAGAGAATCAGGATAATCCTCTTTGGATAATGCCTGAACCGGGCAGGCACGGACACAGGCATTACACCGGGTACACAAAGACTCAGCTATCAGGGGATTGGATGGAACAGAGGCACTGGTCAATACGGTCCCAAATCTTACCCTTGGCCCCCACTTTTCCGTCAAAACCATATTATTTCTCCCGAATGTCCCAAGACCGGCAAGAACAGCCGCATGACGATGCGAGAAGAAGGCACGCGGATGATTCTGAAGGACCCTGATACTCCCATACCCATCCCGGGGTATTGATACCGACGGGAACCCGTGGTCATTGAGCACTGATGCCAGTCGCCAGGTGTACTGATCAATAAGGCCGTTTACCGTCGTATACTCCTCACGGTACCATATCGATGGTGCTGATTCAACCGCAGGGAGATGAACCGGAAGACCGATGACAATTGCCGTCCGGGCTTCTGGAAAGACTGAGTCTGGAAAGAATGCTTCAGGTACCCAAGGCTCAAAGAGGGGCTCTTTCCACCGGGACACACCGGCATACCCATAACAGGGTATCCCAAGCTCCCTGCACATACTGCTGATGATTGCTCTGACCGTCATACCTGATCCATATCCTTTTAGATGAAAATACGATGGAGTGTGGTGCGAAGGAATGTAATGGTACTGGTTGCCAGCCTTCACACCTTAAATTCCGCCATATCACGGGATATCTTGTCAATCCTGGCTGTGGCCTCCTGAATTGACTGGGCGATACAGTCGAGCGATACCGAATTTTCCTCGGTTAATGCTGCTGTATTGCCGATTTCGTTGATAGTTGTGTGAAATGCCTCATTCATGAGGGCTATCTGTTCCATGACCATATCATAGGCTGCCATCTGATTCTGGCTTGCCGTATCGATTGACACAATCCGACGGGCAATATCCTCTATTGACAGGGCAAGGTCAGAGAATATCTTCAGGGTTTCATGAACCGCTCTGCTGCCCTGATCAATATCACGGCGGGATGTTTCAATAGCATCTTTCATTCTGAGGGACCGGCCCTGCAGCAGAGAGATGATACCACTGATCCGCTCTGCTGATTTCTGAGACTCAAGAGCAAGTGCTTTGACCTCCCCGGCAACCACAGCAAATCCTTTCCCGGCATCACCGGCCCGGGCAGCTTCTATTGCGGCATTTAACGCAAGAAGATTCGTCTGATCGGCGATGTCAGTAATGATTCCGACAATTTCCCCGATCTTATCCATCTCCGAGTTTATCTCATGAATAATTCTGCCCGTCTCATCATGTGAGTCGACAATGGACCGCATCCCCAAGTCCGCCTGCTGACTGCTTTCAGAGCCCTTTCTTGAGAGCTCCTGTGACATACCGATCAGAAGTGATGCCTCCTTTGTCTGGGCAGCTATGTCAGATCCTATGGATGTTACATCCTTCATCGCATCCTGAATCCTTGCAATGCCTCCCTTCGAGCGATCTACCTGTACACTCAATTCATTGGTTCCCCGTGCTATCGCCTGGGATGCAGAGGCAATCTCCTCTACACTGGCGTTTGACTCCTCCATTTCAGTCATGAGTCCCTGAACCTGATCTGACAGGGAACCGATCAGTCGTCCCATCTGAATCCCGATGGTATCAAGGGCAGTTCTGAAGGGAATAAAATCCCCGGATACTGGAACGTCCTGACTGAACCGTGCGGCAAAATTACCTAAAGAGTATGCATGGGCAAGATTCATTGCTTCCCGCACCGGATGCACGACTGCATCGAGAGTATTATTCACCGCTTCGATAACATGACGATACTCACCGGAAAAGTGGCTGACATTACCACGAACCGTAAGATTCCCTGATGATGCGGCCTGTGCAATCGCGTTAATCTCTGCAAGGACGGCCTTTTGCTCCTTCCCGTCCCGGGTAATAGTATCCATCGTCTCCTGCGGCGG
>NZ_DAONKG010000050.1:0-12762 GCF_035406105.1 Methanospirillum sp. | reverse complement strand
TTCAAGCACGATTGATATTGGTTCAGACTCCGGCGGGGATGTGATCTCAAATCTTGAAGGCGGTGATACGATCAGTCCATCTGATCTCTCCACCTACAGTTCATCTGAAGATGCGCCCTACATGTATGGTCAGGAGGAAGACTCGGGCGGGGAAGAACAGTTTGAACTGAGTCAGATGAAAGGAGGTAGCGATGATGATCTTATCGCGTCACTGAAGGCTGATATCGAAGACCTGAAGAAAAAGGATGATGATGTACTGCTTCGGGATTTGAAGGATGTGCATGTGACAGCCGAGGAACTTGCTGAAGAGCTTCAGGAGATTATGTCCATCATCAACCGAAGAATAAAAAGAAGATAAATACCACGAAAAGAGATCAGAAAGGGGAGTATGGCAGAGGTTCCGGCAAAACTGGAAAAAGGCGGGTCATGGGTGACCTCACGAATTGATATCGGAAATGACGGTATCGCTCTGAAAGATCCATGGAATGTCACAGTAAGTTACCGGAGTATCGTTGATCTTCAGAAACGCGGGCAGATGATAACGCTCATTGTCACGATGCCTGATAAGACCGAGCGCCCGTATAAGATAGCATCGGTTGAGAAAGTCCTCTCAATTCTTACCAAGAAGATCATCATGGCCTGTAATGCGTACAGGATCATGGCCCATTTCATGTCTCCGGCCATCCGGGGCGGCGTTCTGGTGACAGATGCAAAATGGGAAAAGGGGGCTATTGCAGTATTGAAGACCGGGATATGGTTTGTAAGTCAGGAGAAGCAGATCAGCGTCCCACTGAAGGAAGTGGCAAGTCTTGAACTAACCAAACGGGAACTGCAGAAAAAGAAGCTTGATGTGATCAAGATTGATCATCTGGAAGGCGGTGAGGTTGTCACCAGTTTCATTCTCTGTCCACTCTCAACCTTACAGGTTCTCTACAACTTCCTTCGGGATGCAACCAAAGATATGGACATGAAAGGATCTGAACTGGATCAGCTCGATGCCCAGACCGCTCAGGTTGCCATGCTGATTTATAGCGGAATGGATACGAAATCCATAGAAAACATGTTAAATCTCTCACCCGAAGAATTAAATGCAATATACGAAACTCTTTTAAAGTTAAAACTTGTGGATGTTGTAATGGTCAGAAAAGAGGTACAGCTGACTCCAAAGGGTGTCAGGTATATCACCGATGCTCTCAAGCCCCCCTCATAAGACCAGATATTCCACAATCCTTTTACCAGTAAAAATCGTTTAATTCATAGGAGGAACCGTTCACCCATGGGACGAATCCTGATTGTCGATGATACATTGTTTATGCGGACTTTGCTCAAGAACATTCTCAGCTCCGGGGGACACGAAATTGTCGGCGAAGCTGAAGATGGGGATGTTGGCGTTACCAAATACAAAGAACTGAAACCTGACCTTGTGACGATGGATGTCGTCATGCCAAAGATGAATGGGATTGAGGCACTCAAAGCCATAAAGGCACTTGATGCAAATGCAAAAGTGATCATGTGCACTGCAGTCGGTCAGGAACAAATGGTAAAACTGGCAATCAAGAGTGGAGCAAGGGGATATATTGTAAAGCCGTTCCAGGCTCCAAAGGTTCTGGAAGAAATAGGAAATGTCCTTGGTGCTTAACATATGATCAGGGTTCTCGTCATCGACGATTCACTCTTCATCAGAACTGTTGTACAGGACATGCTGTCTGATGATCCGGATATTCAGATCGTCGGTGTTGCCTCTGACGGCCTTGAAGCGCTCGATAAAATCAGGGAACTAAAGCCTGATCTCATTACGCTGGACATTGAGATGCCCAGGCTTGACGGGTTGTCGATGCTTGAGCGGAAAAAAGAGATCGAACGTTTTCCCAAAACGCTTGTTCTCAGTTCTCTCACGTCAGAAGGGGCAGAAATGACAAAGCGGGCTATTGCTCTTGGTGCCGATGATTTCATGCTCAAGCCACGGGGAATAAAGAATATCCGCGAGATTGGCGGCGAGCTGAAACATAAGATAAAAAATATCTGCACAATTGCATATGTCACTGAAAAACCTGCATTAAAGGATAGTAATGCAAGGAATGTTGTCCTGATAGGATCTTCCGCCGGTGGACCCCCGATGCTTGATACCATCGTATCCAAACTTCCTTCTGACCTGAATGCAGCAGTCATTATCACCCAGCATATGCCAAAAGGTGGATTTACAGCAGCTCTGGCAGCGCGTCTGAACCGAATCTCGCCACTTCAGATACGTGAGACTGAGAACGGGGATATTTTGAAGAACGGCACAGTTCTCGTTTCCAAAGCCGGTTTTCATACCGTAATCTCATCCGTTCTTGACAAAGGAGGCAGCCAGAGTGGGAAGATCATCCTGACCGACTCTCCGCCGGTTCATAATGTAAAACCAGCAGTAGACAAGACATTCATCTCTGCAGCTCAGGTGTTTGGCAACCATTGCGTCACTGCTATTCTGTCGGGAATGGGCAACGATGGTGGTGAAGGGACCGAGGCAGTAAAGAAAGCCGGAGGTGTCACTATTGTATGCAGGGAAGAAGATTGTCTGGTATATGGGATGGCGCGTTCAGCATTGTCCCGGAACTGTGTCGATCATGTGCTTGCATTGCAGGCCATTCCTGAAAAGATAATTGAAACGATCAGGACTATGAACGGGTGAATTATGTCTGATCTTGATGCATACCGGAGTCTATATGTTGCCGAATCACGTGAAAACCTTGAGGGTATCGTCAGCAATCTTCTGATCCTGGAAAAAGGTACTGATTCTCATGCGATAGACGAGATCTTCCGGTCTGCGCATTCCCTGAAGGGTATGTCTGCATCCATGGGTTTTTTGCACATGGAAGAGATCTGTCATGCCCTTGAGGATGTCTTCTCACAGATTCGGAGCGGGAAGCTTGAGGTCACTCAGTCACTGGTCGATGATCTGTTGGGTGGCGCAGACGATATCGAGCTTATGATCGATGATATTGAGGCTGGCGGCGACGGTACCCTGGAACACAAGGATCAGCGGGTCAAATCCTTGAAACGCTGGCTGGCAGCAGGGGAAGATGCACCAGTGGTTGCAAAACCACTTGCCCCTGCTCCGGTTGCACCTGAGTCTGCCTCATCAGAACCGCCAGGCGATATGTATGAAGGCCCGGCATACGATCAGGATTTCGGGTCAGGATATCAGACGTATTCACTCATCTTTTCTCTTGCTGATAATGTTGATAACAAGAACCTTCGTGGGATGCTCATCCTTCAAAACCTCGAATCTATTGGAGAAATCATAACCTGCTCTCCGGACCGTGCCGTGATTGAGGATGATGAGAATTTTTCCGGTGATGTGACTCTCGAGTTTCGGACAAATGCCGGAATTGGTGCAATAGAAACCATCCTTGGTGTTTCGGATATCAAATCAAGGATTATTACCGAACGGATAATCCCTGCCGGAACACTTTCTCTTCAGCCAAAAACCCCTGAACCTGCATCCCCTCAGCCTTCGGTCTCCAAAGAAGCAGGTCTCCGGTATGAAATCCATGTAGAAATCTCTCCTTCTGTTGACTCCCGAAATCTCCGTTCAATGCTCCTTCTACAAAACCTTGAGGGTCTCGGTACAATTATTCAGATCTCTCCAAAGCGGGAGATCATTGAGGATAGTGAGACATTTAACGGTGTCATGGATATTCTCCTCTTGACATCAGAGCCAGTGGAGAAGATCTATGCCCTCCTGAAGGGTTCAGATATCAAATCACATACGGTCAGGATGGAAGAGCCAAAAGGAGCATCACTGTCAGGAACCGATCAGGAAACCCCTGAAGGTGTCCCGTTTGCAGGTCTTCGTACACCGTCCGTTGATAAAGCAGAGAAGAAACGTGAAGTCAAGAACATCAGAGTAGATATCGATCGTCTTGACCACATGATGAATCTGGTTGAGGATTTGGTCATAAACCGTGGAAGACTTGAGCAGATTGCCCAGCAGTATAAAATTAAGGAACTGGATGAGACGCTCAACATGGTAGGCAGGTCTGTATCTGATCTTCAGGTCATGATGATGGATATACGGATGATACCATTGAATCACATTTTTAACCGGTTTCCCCGTACTGTCCGTGATATTGCCGCCAAGGAAGGAAAGGAGGTTGACTTTGTGGTTGAGGGTGGTGATACGGAGCTTGACCGGTCAGTTATGGACGGTCTGAACGATCCGCTTCTCCATCTTATCAGGAACGCTCTTGACCATGGGATTGAGCCCCCTGATGTCAGAATAGCAAATGGCAAAAACCCCAAGGGCAGGCTGAAACTCTCTGCTTCCAGAGACAAGGATAATGTGGTGATTGTCATTGAAGATGACGGCGGCGGTGTGAATGTTGAGAAGATCAAGAAGAAAGCACTTGAGCGCGGTCTGATAACCGAAGAAATCGCGGCATCCATGAGTGACCAGGATGCATATGATCTCCTCTTCCAGCCCGGTTTCTCAACGGCAGACAAGATTACCGATATTAGTGGTCGTGGTGTGGGGCTTGATGTTGTCAGAACCACTATCGCTTCATTGCAGGGAACAATAAAACTGGAGTCCGTGCCTGGTCAGGGCAGCAGATTTGAACTGGTTCTGCCGCCGACCATGGCGATTGTAATGGTGATGATGATCCGGATCAATGGCAAACGGTGTGCCATACCCATCACCAATGTTGCCGAGGTTGCAAGTCTTGCAGCATTCCCCATACAGAATATCGGAAACGGGGAAGGACTTCTGATGCGGGATGAGATCATCGTTCTGTATCGGCTCGATGATATGTTTGGCCGGTCAAAATCCGAAGAAGTCATCGTCGTTCTCCAGAATGGAAGCCGAAAAGGGGCTATTATCGCAGATCTGATAGAAGGACAGCAGGAAGTGGTCATAAAACCGCTCTCAAAATTTGTCGGAGCATGTGAAGGAGTCAGCGGGGTTACCATTCCCGGAGATGGTGAAGTGGTTCCGGTCCTTGATGTAAAGGCAATACTACGTGAGGGAGGACAGAAATCAACTCGAAAAACCGGCGGGAGAAGGGTGAAAAAGATGATAAAAAATGTGGTAACTGACGGAGATCTGGTTATCAGCGAACAACAGGCAGATGAACTTCGGGAACTGGGAAATATCGGTGCTGCCCATGCAGCAACAACGCTATCTACTATATTGAGCACCATGATTCAGATCAGGGTTCCCGAAATTATCCTGGTCAATCTTGCAAATCTGCGAAATTATCTGGATGATGTAATGGCGGCACTGGCGGTATTTCAAATCCAGGGTCAGATAAAAGGGGAAGGATACCTTATTCTCCATATTCCAGAGGATTCTATCATCAGGCTTACCAATATCATGATTGGGACGACCGAACTGAACCGGGAGATTGATGATATGGATCGAAGTGCCATCAACGAGATCGGGAACATCATGACCTCATCGTTCCTTGATGCATGCGCAACCCTTCTTGGTATCATCATGATCCCGTCTCCACCATCGATGGTCATTGATATGCCCCATGCTGCCCTTGAGTCCATTATTGCAGCCCAGGAGATTGAAGAGAATGTTGATGAGGTGGTGCTGTTTCGAACTGAACTGACCTGTGCAACGCATGAGATAAAGGCGAATATCATCCTGCTTCCAAGCCGATCCCTGCTTGCTGAAATATTTGCCCGAATGGAGAACGTCATAGCTACATCAGGCTGAATTGAATGAGCGAGACGGCTACCGGCAATGACCCGCGTGAGGTCATCATTATCGGGATTGGTGAATGGAGTACCGGAGATTCTGTCATGACATCAATTGGTCTTGGCTCCTGCATTGGCCTGGTTATCCATGATGAGACCAAAAAGATCGGGGGTCTGGCCCATGTCATGCTCCCAAAATCCACCGGAAAACCCAATGAGCGGGCTGGAAAGTATGCTGATACTGCGGTTGAAGTATTGGTTAAGGAACTGGTGCAGAAAGGGAGCAAGGTTGGCAACCTAAAAGCCAAGCTTGCCGGGGGTGCCTCGATGTTTCAGAACTTTTCCGGAAACCTCAATATTGGTAAAAGGAATGCGGAGGCCCTCAAGGCAATCCTGAAAGAGTTTTCCATCCCAATTGTCCGTGAGGATCTTGGTGGAACGATTGGACGGACAGTAACATATTATCCAAAAGAGAACGGCCGGTTAGTGATTCGGCAGGCTGATGGCACAACACGGGAAATTTAAATATTCATGCTCCTGCCGCAGAATCTTCTATTATTTTTTCCAGCATTTTCACAATATCAAGCAGAACCGGCGGGTTTGGAAGCATAAAAATATTCAGGCTCAGTTCGTGTTCGTCACAGATTAATTCGGTCTTGAAAAAGACGACATTATCATAGAGGATATTACTCTCCTTTATCACCAGATCGAAGACATTTTTTGGAAGATCAAATATGGTTCTGGGTGGTGATGGGAGCATGATGATCCCAAGCAGTTCTGCAGTTCCATCAAGAAACGCGGACACCATGATATTACCGATCTCATTGATAGCGCTCTCGTCCATTTCATTTAACGGTCGGTCTGGTTCGGTGGGCAGACCAAGCATGATGCTCGTCATCTGGATGACCGATTCCTGAGGAACATGGAGGATCACATAGCCGGCTTTTGCCATCTGGCCTTCCATCGTAAAGACGACCATAGCAGACATGTTCTGCTCTATCTGCTGGTTAATCTCATGCAGGTCAACGATGCTGATTTCAGGAACATTCAGCATGATAGGTGTATTCAGCATCGTCGACAGGGTCGTTGCCGCATGTGATGCACCAATATTTCCAAGTTCCCTGAGTGCATCTTTTTGATTATCGTTCAGTTCTACCCGGAAATCATTAATTGATTTATCTTTCATGGTTATTGTCAGAGGTGCTGTACCGGTCTGGGGAATTATTTCCTCTGCCTGGTTTTGTTTGTTTTCAACAGGTCCATCATCCGGAATCTCATCTTTATACTGCATCAGGATGCTCATTACCGGATCATCAACAGACATCTGGGGAGTGGGCGCTGGTGTTTGTGGTTTCTCTTCGGCCCTCTTACTTTCCTGTGATGGAGTCTCATCCTGTTCAGAGGAGTACTGGGCAAGGATGGACATGACAATATCTGCTTCAGACTGCGGTTTTTGCGGTTCATTTTCCTTCTGAGCAGACACTTCCTTTGTTGAAACCGACTCCTCTTCATACAGGTCCTCATCATGGAGTGAAGAGACCTGTTTGTGTGCTTTGGACTCGGGCTCTCCGTGGACTTTTTCTTTCGCTATCTGTTTTGGCTGTGCCTCAGCGTTTTGACATCGCTCAAGGTGTTCTTTTGCTACCGGATCAGCGGGATAAATCGCAAGGGCTTCTTCAAATGCCTGGCAGGCAAGTGAATACTCTCCAAGTTCCTCGTAGCATAGTCCGATTTTTAAAAAAGGTTCAATAAAGTCAGGATGAATCGTGCTCGCAGATTCAAAATACTGGATTGCAGCATAGTAATTTTTCTGGTCCATCAGAAGATTGCCCCATTGCATGTACTTGATGTAGATCTCCTCTTCAGGTCTGGACCGGTATTTTGGACGGTATTGGTCCGTTTTTTGTCCAGGCCGCATGAGAAGGGTCAGATTCTTGCGGGCAACCGGGTTTTCAGGGTCGATATCGAGTGCTGTAGTAAAGCATTTTCTTGCATGGGAGAATCTTCCCATCCGGACGTAGGTATACCCGAGATTAATTATCGCCGCAACGTTGTCTGGATCCTGAGTAAAAGCTTTTCTGAATAAAAATGATGCCTGATCATAGTCTTTTCTCTCAAGGGCAGATTCACCCATGCGGAGCAGATTTTTGACCTCGCGACGTAATGCGGCATCCATAATAATCAATGAATATATACCCCGTAAAAATTACCGGGCATTTTGGCTGATAGTAGAATTTTCTGTGTATAGATTATATACATTGCTCAAAGGCACTTTCTGATAGTATTTACATGACAAATACTGCTGCGGCAAGGACGGTAGTCCATTTCCCATCAGGATCACCTTTTTCTGACGTGCAGATATGAGATGTCTTGATGATCTTTCCACTTGCCTTGTATATCTGTTCGCGTTCCTGCCATGCGGTATCAGGATCAAATTCAATACCCAGAGTCGTCGCAAGCATGGTCGCTGCAAGATCCTCTGCATATTCTCCAGCCTGGATCTGGGTTTCACCATACGAATGATGTTCTGAAAGATAACCGTAATGGTTCTTCTCTTCAGGGACTGCAAGCCCGATAGCTGCACTTATGAGACGGTTTGGCTCATTTGTGTCGTTTCTTGCCATGACTGTGTAGACGATCTCACCAGGTTTAAGCATGCTGAGTCCTTCTTCACGGGATATCTCAATACAGTTGGGAGGATATATGCTCGAGACATTGACAATGTTAAACATCTCAATCCCTGCTGATCGGAGTGCGGCCTCAAAGGATGCAAGCCGATCTTTATGCACTCCAACCCCTCCGGTAAAGAAGACTCTCCGCGGAACCATCATCAGATATTCATAAGCTCTCTTTGGGCATAAAAAAATCCGTCAGCATATGGTAAAAAAACCAGTGAATATTCTACTGCCTTAAAAATATCAGATGACTGCCAGGCAGGAATTGATATGGTCAGATGCTCTGTTCCGATCGCACACTTATAATCTCATCAGGCTAACACATATGGGATATTCACCATGAAGGCAGTGCTCGGACTCGAGAATGGACGATATTTCATCGGAGAGGGCTTTGGAGTTGAGGGTGAAACACGAGGGGAACTTGTGTTTACAACCCAGATGACCGGATACATGGAAGCTCTCACTGATCCGAGTTATCATGGCCAGATACTTCTTTTTACCTATCCGTTAATTGGAAATTATGGTGTTGATGCAGAAAACTTTCAAAGCAAGCAGGTGTGGGCAGGGGGGTGTGTTATCCATGAACTCTGCCGCAAACCCGCGCAATCACCTCCTCTCCACTCTTTTTTTGAAGAACAAGGTCTTTTTGGAATATCCGGAATTGATACCCGCCATCTGACCATCAGTATCCGTGAGCAGGGGACGGTTCGGGCAGCACTGCTGACAGGGAGTGATGACTGGCAGGCTGCGGTTGAGATGGCACAAAAAACGCCGGATATCAGCACCCAGTCCCTCATTCCGGATGTCAGTTGCAAAAAACCCTGGCATCATCCAGGAAACGGGCCACGGGTTGCGGTTCTGGATCTTGGTATAAAGAACAATATGCTGAAATCACTTGCACAGCGGGGCGGTGATCTGTATGTTTTTCCTCATGATGCACGACCGGACGAGATTTTGGCCTGTCGCCCCGATGGACTGTTTATTAGTAATGGCCCCGGGGATCCAAAGCAGGCACAAAAAACCATAGCAACCGTTCGTGAACTGATTGGCGAACTGCCACTATTTGGTATCTGCATGGGGAATCAGATATGTGGTCTTGCTCTTGGTGCAGACTGCATGAAGATGAAGTTTGGTCACCGGGGAGCAAACCAGCCGGTCAGGCATTGTGATGGAGCAATCTCAATTACGTCACAAAATCATGGGTTTGTCGTTGATGGGGAGAGTCTTCCGGAGGGGTGCAAAATTACCTTTGTCAACTGCAATGACGGCTCACTTGAAGGGTTTGAGGATCCGTCGTTGGATATCTCCTGTGTTCAGTTTCATCCTGAAGCGCATGCCGGGCCGCATGATACAGAAGAATTTTATTTTGATACCATGTTCCGGAGGATGGTCTGATGCCACGTGATCCATCCATTAAAAAGGTCCTTCTTATCGGTTCAGGACCGATCCAGATAGGACAGGCGGCGGAATTTGACTTTTCCGGTTCACAGGCATGTCGTGCCCTTCGTGAGGAGGGGGTCTCGGTTGTGCTGGTAAATTCCAATCCGGCTACCATCCAGACGGATCCTGATATGGCCGATGTGACCTATGTTGAACCGCTACAAGCAGACATTATCGCTAAAATTATCAAAAAAGAGAAACCTGATGGCATTCTCTCCGGAATGGGTGGCCAAACCGGTCTGAATCTTACGGCAGAGCTTGCGGAGATGGGCGCTCTTGAGGGTGTGAAGATCCTTGGAACCCCCCTTCAGGCCATTTATGAAGGAGAAGATCGGGAAAAATTCCGTGACCTTATGAACCGGATTGGTGAACCGGTTCCCCGCTCTGTTATTGTCAGCTCCATAGATCAGCTCGATCATGCAGCGTCTGTTGTCGGGTTTCCGGCCATCATCCGGCCCGCCTATACCCTTGGGGGTGCAGGAGGGGGAATAGCATATAATCCAGATGATCTTCGGCGTATTGTGGAACTGGGGCTTGGAAAATCCCGTATTCATCAGGTGCTCATTGAAGAGAGTGTTGCCGGATGGAAGGAGATCGAGTTTGAGGTCATGCGGGATGCCAACGATACCTGCATCACCATCTGCGGGATGGAAAATGTTGACCCGATGGGCATCCATACCGGTGAGAGTGTCGTCGTGGCACCAATTCTTACCCTGCGTGATGACGAATACCATCTCCTGAGAAATGCAGCCCTTAAGATTATTCGTGCACTTGATGTCCAGGGAGGGTGCAACATCCAGTTTGCATTCAGGGGAGATACCGAGTACCGGGTTATCGAGGTCAATCCCCGGGTTTCCCGGTCATCTGCCCTGGCATCAAAGGCAACCGGATACCCAATCGCACGGGTGGCTGCAAAGATTGCAATCGGACTTCGTCTTGATGAGATATTGAATACCGTGACTGGGAAAACACCAGCATCCTTTGAACCCTCGATTGACTATGTTGTGGTGAAGGTCCCCCGGTGGCCCTTTGACAAGTTCAAGACCGCAGACCGGACCCTGACGACGGCGATGAAGAGTACTGGTGAGGTGATGGCGATCGGCCGGTGCGTCGAAGAGGCATTTTTAAAAGCCCTTCGCTCACTTGATACCGATGTCGAGCACCATAGTGTGCTTTCAGAACTACGGATGATTCTGTCACGGCCGACAGATGAACGGTTTGGTGCCCTGTTTGATGCCATGCGTCAGGGTATGACCCTGGAAGAGATCGCGGAGATCACCAGGATAACCCCGTTCTGGCTTGAAAAGATTCAGAATATTGTTGAGATGGAGCGTGCTCTTGCGAATAATCCTGATGATGCAACCATTCAGAAAGCGAAGCAGTTAGGATTTTCAGATTCAGAAATTGCACATCACACCGGAAAAGAGATATCTTTCATCGAATCAAAGACAGGTCTTCCGGTATACAAGATGGTTGATACCTGTGCTGCAGAATTTCCTGCCCAGACACCGTATTTTTACTCGACATATGGTGATAAGGTCTGCGAAATCACCCATTCAGATCGAAAGAAAGTCATGATCCTGGGTTCAGGGCCGATCCGTATCGGACAGGGAATTGAGTTTGACTACTGCACCGTACATGCCGTCAGTGCACTCAGAGAAGACGGGTATGAGGTTCATGTGGTGAACAACAACCCGGAAACGGTCTCAACGGATTTTGATACCTCTGACCGGCTCTTCTTTGAACCGATGACCCTTGAGGATGTATCGCATATTCTTCAAAAAGATGATTATTATGGGGTTATGGTTCAGTTCGGAGGACAGAACGCAGTAAATCTTGCGGTCCCGCTTAAGAATGAGATCGAACGGTTACGCCTCAAGACCCGGATTCTCGGAACCACTCCTGATGCAATGGATATGGCAGAGGATCGTGATCGGTTTAGTGTATTACTGGATTCTCTCAACATTCCAACGCCGCCGAATGGATCAGCATACAGTGAGCAGGAGGCATATGCAACAGCAGAACGGATTGGATATCCGGTCCTCGTTCGCCCCTCCTATGTTCTGGGAGGGAGAGCGATGGAGATTGTCCATGATGATACGGAACTTGCAACGTACATGCGTGAAGCGGTCCGTGTCTCAAAGAGTCATCCGGTTCTCATTGACCGGTTCCTGCAGAATGCGATCGAGCTTGATGTGGATGCAGTCTGTGATGGCTCTGATGTTATCATCGGTGGTATTATGGAGCACATTGAGACTGCCGGTGTTCACTCTGGTGATTCTGCATGTGTGATTCCGCCACAATCACTCTCTTTGCAAATTCTGGCTGATGTGCGTGATTATACCAGAAAGATTGCCCTTGGTCTTGGGGTAGTCGGCCTCGTGAATATTCAGTTTGCAGTGCAGGGAACGACAGTCTATGTGCTCGAGGCAAATCCCCGTGCCAGTCGTACCGTTCCTTTTGTGGCAAAAGCCGTTGGTATTCCTCTTGCAAAAATTGCTGCGCGTGTTATGATGGGCGCCAGACTTGCAGATATGCCCTACAAGGAAGCCGAGATCCCGCATGTTGCCGTCAAGGAGGTCTTGTTGCCTTTCAATAAGCTTCCCGGTGTTGATACCGTACTTGGACCGGAGATGAAATCCACCGGCGAAGTTATGGGAATTGATTACGATTTTGGCCGGGCATATTATAAGGCAAGTATTGCAGCTCATAACCGGCTCCCAAAATCAGGAAATGTCTTTATATCTGTTACTGATGACCTGAAGGATCAGATTCTCCCTGTTGCAAAGATATTTGTTGAGAACGGGCTTTCAATTTACGCAACTGCCGGGACGGTGGATTATTTCGCTGAACATGGCATTACCGCAAACCTTGTCAGAAAAATTGCAGAAGGCTCTCCCAATGTCCTTGATATGCTGAGAGCAGGCGAGATAAGTCTTATTATCAATAACTTTGCTGACAA
>NZ_DAONKG010000049.1:0-12986 GCF_035406105.1 Methanospirillum sp. | reverse complement strand
CAATGGTATGATTATATACCCACTCCGCATGCGGAGTCATAAAGGCACTGATATCGCTTACGGTAACAGAGGGGGGGCATACAACACGGACATGACGATCCCGGTTTATCTTAATAGTGATTCGTTTTGCCCGGTTACTTCGCTCTATAGTATATGGTATATGCTCCCCCAGATGGGTAACCTGACCGGTTTCTCCTTCAGGTGTATGACCATTTCCTCCCTGCTTTTCCTGATGGCCCGGGAGTGGATGAGAGATTCCGACTCGTGGTGCAATCCATGATCTCCGGCTTTCAACAAACGCAATGATTGTATCTGTCGGCATATCATAGGGTGCAGACACCTCAACCTTCCCATTTCTATGAATTTTCAGCGTAATTCGTGTGCACCGGGTACTGCGAGATATCCGGTAGGGAATACGTGTATCAGCAATCTGTATGCTCTGGTCTTCATACGTGGGAGGGCATTCGGGAAGGGTACGGAAATATTCCCTATAAATCCACTCTTTTTCGCTATTAAGAAATCTGATGATATCCTCTTGTGTCGCTGTCCCGGGATTTTCAACTTGAATTCTGCCATCCGGATATATCGAGAGAGAGAGGGTTTTTCTTCGCCGGTTAAAAACAACGGAATATGGAATATCAAGACCTTTTATGTGTATCGTCCCCCCTGATAATACAGAATGCTCTTTTTTTGTATCAGAATACTCATCTACCAGCGGTGGTTTTTTATAATCCTTGACCTGCTTCTTGATCTCATTGAGGGAGAACCCCTGTGGGGCTTTTACAACAAAAAGTCTTGCAGAGATCTGATGAATAAAAATTTCCTGGTTTTCTTTCGTAAAGGTTATCAGGACCTGGATAGCTGTTCCATCGATATCCAGGGTAATTTTTTCGAGGGTACTATCAGGATGTAAGGGAGTCTGCATAGGTCAGGTATACTTTTCTCCGATACGAATGGTTTTTAGGCATACATAATCATGCTGATACATAACGCACGTATATTGTGCTCTAGTGCTCAAAGCCATGACACATCCAAATATGGATCAGGAGCATTCTCCTTCTCCTCAAGGCTTTCATGAGGATATCCTACAGCAACACCAGTAACGGCATATTTTCCTGGCGGGAGATTGACAAGAGTAAAAAATTCTGATCGTCTGGAGAGATATGATATGCCGGGAAGCAGATGGACTCCAAGGCCACGTGTTACCGCAGCCATCCAGAGATGCGAAACCACAAATGCTAAGGATTCCTGTTCAACCGGGGGAAATCTCCGCTCCTCTGTGATGATAATGATCCATGGTGCTGACCTGAACGATGGTATGCCTGTGGTCTCAAAATTTTTGAGGAGCTGAATATAACTACCCGGCCCTTCAGGAGTATAGGCACGCCATCCGAAGAAGGAAATAAGTTCATCACAACTTGTTTCTATCGCCCGCTTCAGAATCTGTTCCAATGTTTCACAAACAGAAGTCCCGGTCCTGAAGACAAAGAATTTTCGAAGATGTGTATGATGTACCGGTTCTGGATACGGATATGGAGCACAGGACCCTGCCCGTATCACCTCAAGAAGGATCTCTTCCGGAATAATTCGTTGTGAAAATACGTGTACCGGATAACATGGATGGCATGTATCATGCACGCTCATCATAATCCCTATAAAAAATGGGGGATATGTATTTTTTCATAATGGATCTCTTTTCTATTCACTGATATCGGAGGAGCCGGGACAGGTATATTTTTGCCCATATATACGCAAGAGTCCCACCCATAATATCTCCGGCAACAATACCCCACCATATGCCATGCTCCCCGTATCCTAGAATGATACCAAACAGGTAGGCACATACAGCAATAAAGAGGAGATTTCTGAATACATTCAGGATGAGTGAGGTCATCCCTTTCCCAACACCCTGAAAGAGTGACCCGGACATGATTCCCGGGGGAACAAAGGGATAAAAGAAACACATCGTTGCAAGAAATGCTGCAATGGATGGCGCTAGATGGATACTCTCCGGTGAATACGTAAATATAGACGCGATCTGATATGAAAAAAGCCAGGTAAGAATGGAAAGGCTGATTGCTACCATAAGACCGGTTTTTACAGAATAATTATGTATGATGGGCAGCTTCTCATATCTTCGGCCACCAAAGGCAGCACCAGCAACCGATATGACCGACGTTCCGATTGCGGCAAGGGGGATGATAGCAAATATCACAACCCGCCACCCGGCAGCATACACGGCAACGGCATCTGTCCCGGCCACACTGACGAGCAGACCATTAATGATGATTGCCAGAAATGACATCAGGAAAAATTCCAGGCTTGCGGGAATACCAACACCAAGGATATCCTGCATCGTCTGCTTCTGGTATACATAGGAACGCCTGGAGACGGTAACATATGTGTCTTTCTTTCCAAAGAACCAGTAAATGAGGACGATCATCACAAAAATCTGAGATATGACCATCCCCCATGCCGCTCCAGATATTCCCAATCCGGCAGTGTAAATAAGGAGCGGATCAAGGACCATGTTCATGAGGGCAGAGAGAGCGATCAGATACATCGAGCGTTTTGTGTCCCCTTCTGCACGAAGGATGGCAGATCCCACACTGGTAAGCAGAAGCAGAACTGTACTTCCAAAAATGACTCTTCCATACTCACCACAGAGTCCTGCGGTTTTTCCTGCTCCAAAGAGAAGGGCAATATCGGTGGTCCAGATTATAAGCGGGAATGTAATGATAACAGAGATAATACCGGTTAAAAGAATTGCATGAACGGCAGCATTATTTGCACCTGCCAGATCACCTGCCCCGATTCTTCGTGCAATTACTGACGTTGTACCTGCTGCAAGACCGTTTCCAAGGCCGACAAGAACCAGGAAGAGTGGAGAGATAAATCCGACGGCAGCCAGTGCATCTGAACCAAGCCCTGCAACCCATATCGCATTGACAATATTGTAGGTTGAATACAGCAGCATGGCGATGATAAGTGGCCCGGATAATTTTCTGATCGCTTTCTCCGGCTCTCCCAGTAACAACGAGACCCCGACCGTCTCCTCTTTCTCCCCGGTGGGTGTATTTATGTGGTTTGCAATTGGATTCTGTTTCAATTCTCTCCCTCAAGTTCACGGATGGTATGAATGCTTACGCATGCAACCTGTCTGAGAAGAGCAAGGAGGTGCTCCTTTTCTTCTGCAGACAACTGAAAACAGACAGCCTGCTCCCATTCCCGATCGATAGCCATAATCTCTTGTGCCATTTTATAGCCGGTGCTGGTCAGGGACAGGCGGAATGCACGGCGGTTATCAGGATCCACTCGTCTGGAAATATACCCTGCATCCTCCATTTTTTTCACCGTCCGTGCAATCGTCCCTTTATCAAGATGAAAATACCGGGCCATTGCCTCCTGAGTAATGCCCGGATGTTTTAACAGACACATAAACACGGGGTACTGCCCTGCGGATAATTGAAAGGCCTTTAACCGCTCATTTAAATAAATAACCCGTGCCCGGTTGATTATGGAAAACAGAGGGCCGGGTGGAAGTGATGACGGGACTGGGCTGTCTGACACCAGTACAGGTTTGTATGAATACCATATAATGTTGCTTATGCAACAGTTGTGTATGCAATAAAATAGAAGGATTATTTTTTCCGGTAGATGTTCAGTCCAATCTTGATCTCCTCATGCCCGGGGATTGAAATATTTCCTTCCGTTGACGCAATGGTGATTGATTTTCCGGACTTTGATTCGCCATAATCCTTGCTGATATCAACGGTGATGGTCAGAATTGTTCCTTCGACTTTCATGTCTACATTTTTCATACCGTACCATTGGTAGGATAATACTTGGATTTTTCCTTTCTCTTTTAATGTAGCATGATTATTCAGTATATATCAGCCGGAAGGATTCGCTCTCATATATCTTATCCCGCGGGCCTGCATCCGCAGCTTCAGATGCCGGAGCAAAAATCTGAAATTTCAGAGAGTGTTCTCCCTTTTTCCTGTACTGAAGTGGGATATCAAAGAAATTGGTCTCTTTCCCGTCATTACTCAGCCATTCATGAACCACTGAGATCTCCTGTTCATCAAGGAAAATTTTCGTGATCACTTTCTGGCGTTTTTTTGCATCATGTGTGATCTGGTAAAAAAACCTGGAATCACTGACCGGAGTGGTAAGGGTTTTTTGGGGATCGACATCTCCGGCCTTTGTTGTCCAGAATCCATGTATTGCTATCTCCATAATCATCATCTATCTGTTCATGTGACGGATAATAAACTGTTGGGATCACTGCGGCATAATACCTTTTTATATAATGAACTGATGGAAAGAAAATTTCTGATTATAATATTTAATAATACTGAATTAATCCCCCCATGACTGACAGACAGTGATCTATAAATAGACATTTGGTCAATGAGAATCTGTCTTGAAAAATTTGTGGGAATCGTTCGATGAAGCAGATTTCATGGTTTGATTTCAGATCAATCAAACAAAAAATCCTCTTCTTTGGTGGGTTTGCATTATTACTGGTTGCAGCATGTATTATCGGATATGCGGCGTTTGCTCTGCATTCAGCAGCAATTGCAGCAGCGCAGGATGAAATGAACAATATTGCTGAACGTGAGGGGGCATATATCAGTAAAGTACTGGAAGAGCCGTATTTTACTGCAGCGAGCACAGCATCCGGATTGGCCGGGATCAGGGAGAAGAACCCTCATTTTGCCAGAACTGATGTCATTCATTTGTTGGAGGGTATATTAAAAGACCATCCGTTCTATAATGGAATATATACAATATGGGAGCCCGGGGTTTTTGACGGACGTGATGAGCAGTATAAACTCCGTGAGGGGTATGACAAGACCGGTCGTCTTCGTATCTACTGGTACCGGGATGCAGATGGAAAGATGGTCCGCAAACTCTATGATGAGACGACCAAGGATCCCGGATCATACTATGATATTCCGAAAAAAACCGGCAAAGGGGAACTGATTGAGCCTTATCTTGAGACCATGCAGGATCCGCCGGTGCTCATGGCCTCAGTTTCACTCCCGATTATGATGGGAAATTCGTTCGCCGGTATTGTCGCAATCGATGTGGCTTTGACGGATATTGAAAAGATTGCCGATAATCTGGATCTCTATGAGGGAACCGGGAAGATGGTTGTGCTCAGCCATGAAGGGCTTGTTGCCGGAGCATCCGGGGATCAGGATGTTGCCGGAAGACCCTTCTCTGAAGTTGCTGATTCATTCGGCCTTCCTTCTGATCTCATTCTTAATGCGGTAAAATCCGGGGAGCGGCGAACATTCTCTGAGCAGGGGATTATGGGATCGATAAGCCAGGTAAAAGTTGGTGATGCCCCAACCCCATGGGGTATTATTATTTATGCCCCGGATGAGGTGGTTACCAGAAAAGCGACTGAACAGACGATTATCCTGATCATTATCGGCATTGTATTCTCAATTCTTGGTCTGCTTCTGCTCTATTTTGTCGCAAGATCAATATCCCGGCCGATCGAGGAGATAACAAGCGTTGCGCATGATCTCTCCGTCGGGAATATCAGCACACAGGTCTCAATTGTGCAAAAAGACGAAGTGGGAAGACTTGCAGACGCTTTCAGAGCACTTTCACACAATCTGAAGAATAAGGCAGAGTCAGCTGAGCGGATTGCTGCCGGTGACCTGAAATTTTTGATTGAGACGGCGGGTGAGAAGGATGTACTTGGCAACTCGATGATTCGGATGAAGATGATATTATCTGATCTGACCGCCACCATGAATCATCTGGCCGGACAGGCAGCCTCAGGAGACTTGTCAGTCAGGGGAGATGCTGACAAATTCTCCGGAGAGTTTGCTCTCATCATCAAAGGAGTAAATGCAACCCTTGATGCGGTTATCGGGCCATTACACGAAGCAATGCGCCTTGCCCGGGAGTATGCGGATAATAACTTTGCAGCCCGGTTTGATGAAGCAGTGCAGACATCCGGTGATTTTGTATCATTTCGGGATGCTATGAACAGTATCGGTATCCAGGTCACGAAAACCATTCAGAATATTCAAAACCGCATGGTTGAACTGACGGCAAGTGCGGAGGAAGCACAGGCATCGGCTGATGAAGTTGCACGGGGTTCATCGGTTGTTGCCAGTCATGCAGAATCGGTATCGGTTAGGGCAGACCAGGGAAGTGAGGCAACGAGCCATATCCTGCATGCCATGGAAGATCTCTCAACTGCAGTATCAGATGTTGCAGTACGGAGTGAATCGGTATCAAAGCTGACTGAAAAAGGGAATGAAGTGAGTAAAAAAGGGCAGGTTCTTGCATCCGCAGCAAGTCAGGGGATGGAAGGAATACGGACTGCAACAGATGACTTAAACCGCATCATTACTTCCATTCAGGAACAAATGACCCAGATCAATAATGTCATAGGAATTATTACGGGGATTTCAGATGAAACAAACCTTCTTGCACTCAATGCAGCGATAGAAGCCGCACGGGCAGGCGATGCAGGGAGAGGATTTGCTGTTGTTGCTGATGAAGTCAAGGATCTTGCGATGGAAAGTCATGCATCAGCCGAGAAGATCGAGGAGATGATCAAAAACCTGCAAAAGGAGTCTGCCCGGGCATCTGATCTGATGACCAGAGCTCATACCCAGGTCGAACAGGGGTATGAAGCGGTTGGCCAGAGTCTTACCTTATTTGGAGATATTGCCATCATGCTGGAACAGATTGCCCGTGATGTCGGTGATGTCGCGGCAGCATCTGAGGAAGAAGCAGCATCAGTATCAGAGATTACAAGCAATATCGAACATGTTGCCGCCCTCATAAAAGAGACGGCTGATAATGCCGTATCAAGTGCTGCAGTATCACAGGAGACCTCAGCGGCTGTTGATCAGATCAGAAAAGTTGTTGAACATGTCAATAGTGTTGTTGCCGCTCTCCAAAAGGAGATAGATCAGTTTACCATCTGATCATTTGCCCCCTTTATTGCGGAATGCGCAAAACCGTGTGTATCTCCATAATGAACCCGGTTCTTTTATCCAAACATTCGTATCTTCTCTTTCTCCTACTTTTAGGCGTTCTGAACGGGTTTACGTGCTCTTTTGGCTTTGCTGACACACCCTCATCAGACATGCCCCCTCTTTCTCTGACGCCCGAAGAACAGCAATGGATCGCAACTCACCCGGTTATCAGGATATGTCCAGATCCAAATTACCCTCCGTTTGAAATCCTCACTCCAGACGGTGAGTACGAGGGAATTTCTGCAGATCTTATCAGAATTATTGCAGATATGGCTGGTTTTACCTTAGAAGTAGTACCATGTGAGAACTGGAGCCAGTGTATTGAAAAAATAAAAAACCGCGAGATAGATATCCTTGGAGCGGTCTATATCTCGGATTTAAGAACCCAGTACCTCTCATATAGTGATCCTATCTACTCATCTCCTCTGCTCATCATCACCAGAAATACTGCTCCTTCAGATCTGACTATTACCGATCTCTATGGGAAATCAGTGGCGGTTGTTGACGGCTATACATCCCACCTTCTCCTCGCGACGCAGTACCCAGATATATATACCGTTGTTGTGCCTGATGTTGCTTTAGGACTGGAGAAGGTTGTATTTGGTTCCGCAGATGCATATGTCGGAGATCTGGCAACCGCTGCATACCACACAGAAAAATTAGGATTTACCAACCTCCAGGTTTCAGGAGTTATTGCACCATCAGATACCTCATTTCATAATCTGGCCTTTGGAATTCGCAGTGATCAGCCGGTTCTGGTCTCCATCATCAATAAAGGGCTGAGATCACTTCCTGAATCGAGGAAAAAAGCCATTCTGACAAAGTGGATTCCTGCATCACTCATATCACCCCTGATAAACCGGCAGATACTGATTGCAGCAGGTATTGTCATCGCATTCTTTTGTATAATCATCATAGGTTTTTTTGTATGGAACCGCTCACTTCGAAAAGCAGTTGCAGAAAAGACACGACAGCTGGTTGACGAACTTGACGAACGAAAACGGATTCTGACTGAACTCCAGCAGAAAAATGATGAACTTTCTGCTGCGTATGAACAGATTGCAGCTACCGAGTATGAATTAAAGCGTCAGTATCGTCAGCTGATTGAAAGCCAGGAAGAACTCAAAGAGCAGGAACGAATACTCCGGCAGGTGAGATTCTCCATCGATCAGAGCCATGATATGATGATGTGGCTTGACAAAAACGGGAACATCCGGGACGTAAGCGGGAGTGTGCTATCAGCTCTGGGATATGCACGTGAAGAGTATAATTCAATGAATATGTCAGCCATCGATCCCAGGTTCACGATACATGCAGGGTTTGATTTATCCGGAAGGGATGATATCGCTCCAATCCGATATGAGACCGAATTTTTGACAAAAGAAAAAACACCGATCCCGGTTGAGGTCTCTCTCATCTCATATGAGTATGCTGAGGAGACTATGATCCTGCTATCAGCCCGTGATATTCGTGAGCGGAGGATGATGGAAGAACTCAAAAAGAAGGCATTTACACAGATTGATAAAAATATCGAGCAGTTCGCGATTTTAAATGATCAGATCAGAAATCCCCTCACCATTCTCATGATCTACGCGGAGGAGATGGATAGCCCAGATGGAGAGAAAATTCTTGAGGAGATATTGAAGATTGATACAATTGTAGATAAACTGGACAAAGGGCTTTTAGAGTCTGATAAAGTCCGGGCATTTCTTCGAAGATATTATAATCATACCGAGGGTGATGATTTTGGTCGGTGACCTATCCCATCATGCCTTCCATTCACGGTACACCGGTAATTTCCATGTGCCCTCACTCCCTCGTATGATGATGGTTCCATCTTCTCTGCTGACGATAATTGAACCTGAATGAACAGCCTGGTGATGATATACACACAGGGTAATCATATTCTCCGCCAGGTCTTTTCCGTCTCTGGAAAGGGGAACAATATGATGGACTTCGACCGGCCCCCGGGTTTCTTCACCACGAGCAGCACAAATCTGGCAGACATTCCCGTGAAGCTTTCTTACCAGATATGACAGGTACCGGTTTCTTCTCATCTGCATCGGAAGAATTCTGTGTTCCTCCTCACGAATCAGGGAGTGAACATCCCTGCCTGCCTTTCGTGCACGGGTATACAGATGATGGTACCGCCGTTCTGATGGTGGTTTTGTGATGGTACCTGCTGCGGTTATCAGTGATGTTCGGGAATACCCACCCGGATTGACTTCATCTGCATATTCAGGAAACACATCGAGTAATCTGAGGATGAGGAGTGGATCCCCTTTGAGAATCCGATCTCTTATCGTTGGTTTATTCAGGATTGCATCAAATACCTGCCGGGGCGTAACAGGCAAAAGTCCAAACCGGATCCACCATTCCAGAATACTGCAGAGCTCCACCTGATCTGATATCAGAAATTTTAATCGCCCCCGTTTATTCAGAACCATATTTGCAAGGGCATCAGATGCATTCAGATCGATGAGATGCCGCAGATCGGGATCACTTGAAAAAACGGTCTGAATGACTGCTGCAATCCATTCAAAATCGGGAGAGTACGGCCCGCCGGCCTGATGAAAAAGGTATTCAAGAAAGGCAACCGAACCGGATGGAACACCAAGAACACGGTGCTTTGAGCGGGGATCATCGGCAGTACATGCCATCACAGCATCCTGAATACACCTCCCCACAAGTTCGCCATCTCTGATGTTTCGGGCAACCAAATTAAAACAGGGTATATAATCACGCCAGTGCAGAGATTTCATATATTCTGCCCTGATTATCCTGCTGCCATCATGGTCTGACAAAATGAAAAGTCGTTCCAACAGTACTGAGAACAAACGCATCCGGCATAGCACGAGCCATGCACACCTGAGCTTCCCATCCGGTGCAGTGCATCGGTATGATGTAATCAGGATTGATCTCCTGCAGTGCAGAAATCGTGTCCGGAATGATTGTTTTAAAATAGGGCCCTGAAAGATGAAATCCTCCCATTATTGCATGAACCGCTTCAATACCGGTTATTTTTTGTGCATACCTGACTGAATTGATGATGCCGGCATGGGCACATCCGGAGATGATGATAAGGCCCTTCTCTTTGAGGTGAATGATGAGTGACTGATCATCACGGAATGAATCTTTTACAAAACTATTTCCCTCCATTGCCTCAAGTACCGGAGATCCCTGCTCAAACGAGGTCGTCCGCTCAATCTCTCCGGTAATCATTACCATGTGATCTGCAAGAACCGATGGATCTGTGGAGAGAGAAAGGATACCTCCATTGTGCGTTACCGTATCCTGCATACATGAAGGTAGATTGGTATACGAACCATCAGGCAGTCTTTTTCTTCTCAAGGAGAAAGCTGCAGGATGAGTATGAACCGGGATACGGCAGGATGACTGGCGGAGAACAGAATACAGGGCACCCATGTGATCATAATGACCGTGGCTGATGATGATCTCACAAATCTCATCCAGATCTACTCCGAGGATCTTTGAATTATGAATAAATGCTGTGTCAGTCGCCCCTGCATCCATAAGAATGGTCTGAACCTTTTCTCCTGATCGAACCCGAATCAGGAGTGATAACCCATGTTCAGCAAAAAGGGTCATTCCATGGGAGGGTGTCGGCCGGGAGATGTGCTTTGTGTCTTCAGCCAGGAGAAGGTCGGTATAGTTATCGACCAGAACGGTAATATCGACGCTGTCAACAGGTTTGATTGAATATGACATAGAATCAATGGTGTACCTATCTCTCATATGAGGGATTAAGTCCTTCTTTGTATGGAATTCAGCACGTACGGAGGAGGAAGAGATGACCAAAAAAGGGGTCGGAAAATATATATATCATAATAACAACAATAGAGATTGTTCCCTGCCGGGTGGAATTATCGGTACAATCCGGCAGGAAGTCGCGGATGGATGCATGAGGTGAAAAGGTCCGGATATTCTCATCAGTCTCCATCCGCTCATATCTTTTTTTTGGATCTGGGTTTTTTTCATGTATGAAATTTATTAAATCAGGTCAGTTCCTTATTATATCTATGAATATTGTGAAAATACGTTCATCTTTCCTCCATATCCACGATTAAAATGCCAAACATCTCATTATTCAGCCCTGTATCATGGTATCTTACTATCAAAACGGGTAAAATCAGACATGCTCAGACCATATGACTGGCTTGCATACCAGATAACAAAACGTCCGGGTATAATCGCCGGAGTTGCCGTCGTAATTTTTGTCATTGCTCTTTATGGGACAACACTTATTACCATGCAAACCGGCAATGAGGCCTATCTGGATAAAAATACACCTCGTGGTGCATTGCTCGCTCATTATGCCGACACCTATGGATCTGATGCCATTATGGTCATCATTGAGTCTGATGATGTAACGAAGGTGGACACTTTATGGTATATTGACCGCTTATTATCCCATATTCAGAGGCACCAGTCTGTTGAACGTACCTCAAGTATTGTTTCCCTGCTCAAAGAGGGAAATGGCGGAGTTCTTCCGACTTCATCTGCTGAAGTCAAAAAGATTATTCAGAATGCCCCTCCTGGAGTTGTTGAGAGAAACCTCCCCTCTCACATGATGACCCTTGGTGTTATCACACTCGTTCCGGGGCTTTCAGAAGATCGCCAAAAGCAGGTATTATCAAATATTCAGACCATTGTAAAGACGTCCAGACCTCCCCCGGGTGTATCTGTCACCCTCTCAGGTGAGCAGGCATTCAGCCAGCAGATGGGAAGAGAGATGGGATCATCCATGGGGACACTCATCATGGCAGCGATGGTTCTTATGATCGTTGCCGTCCTTGCTCTCTTTTCTCATGTCAGATACGCTCTTCTCCCGGTGGGCGTTGTAGCTGCAGGTCTCGTGCTGACCTTTGGTCTGATGGGACTGACCAAAACCCAGATCAGTATGGTTGTAATCGGCGCATTTCCGGTTCTGATAGGTATTGGGATAGATTATGCCATCCAGATGCACTCGCGACTTGATGAGGAGATTTACAAGTCACCACTTCAGGAAGCAGTCACTACCACGATAACCAAAACCTGTCCATCGGTCCTGATTGCTATGCTGGCAACATCAACCGGTTTTATTGCGATGATATTCGGGCCGATACCAATGGTCGGTGATTTTGGAATAACCTGTACATACGGGGTTATCTCCTGCTACATCGCAGCCCTCATCATTGTCCCGGTCTTTGCCATGCTGGTTCATTATCGGGGGAAAAGACAGAAAAAACAGGGTATATCTGATTTTGTAACAGGAACCGGTGAAGGAACCGATCCGAAATCTTATGACAGTTCTTTTGTGCATAAAGGCAAAGAACCCCTGATAGAAAAGTATGACCGGATCCTCGGGCTTATCGCATTAAAAATTGCCCAGCGACCGATACCGGTGTTGCTGCTTGTATTTGCTATTGCGGTAGTCGGATTTACTCTTGATAACCACGTCCCGATCAGTGCTGATCAAAAGACCTTTGTCCCCCCGGACATGCCAGCCTTATTGGATATGAATAAGGTAACACGAACCATGGGAGCAACCACTACAATCCCCATTATCGTGTCTGCTGACGATGTTCTCCATCCGGAGAACCTGGCATGGATCTCTCATTTCGGGACGTATGTGGTTGATAAAAATGAGAAAGTGACAAATGTGGACAGCATCGCCACCCTCATAGCAGCATACAATAATGGCACGCTGCCAAAAACCAGAGCTGAAACCTCAAAAATTGTCTCCTCCATTCCCACCCAATATACAAAACGGTACCTGAATGGAAAAAATGAAGCAGTCATGGAATTTTCAACCCGTGATATGGAGATTTCACAGGCACGGGATCTCATTCGGATCATCAGGAAAGACATGAACTTTTACCCCCATCCTCCGGCATCTCAATACGGGTTACCGGATCACTTGAGATGTTCAGCACCCTGATGGATGATATCGAGCGGTCGAAAACATTT
>NZ_DAONKG010000048.1:8919-13171 GCF_035406105.1 Methanospirillum sp. | reverse complement strand
ACATCCGCATCCTTTGTTACTTCAGCAACCGATGCAATGGCCGTAATCTGTGGGACCCCGACACCGGCAACGACCCGTGTTGTACAGATAGACCCCGGGCCAATACCTACTTTCAGACCATCAACCGTGTCCACCAATGCCTCTGCTGCTTCTTTTGTTGCGATATTTCCTGCGATCACATCAACCGGAACACTCCCCTTGATATCCCGGACACTTCGTACCACGTTCAGGTTATGACCATGGGCACAGTCTACCACAATCGCATCAACCCCTGCCTCAACAAGGAGCATTGCCCGTGCATGGTCAAATGGTCCGACTGCAGCCGCGACCCGGAGGTTTCCGTTCTTATCCCTGACGGCATGAGGGAACTGGCGTTTCTCCAGGAGTTCCTGCATGGAGATGATACCAGTCAGCATCCCTTCACTGTCAACAACCGGAAGACGCTCAACCTTCCGGGAGTACATGAGGTCAAAGGCATCATCTATCGATATCCCCTCCGAAGCCACGATGGGCTCATGAGTCATGATGGATTTGACCGGCTGGTTTCCGATTCTGCTGACCATGGCCCGAAGGTCACGTCTGCTGACAATACCGATCACCTTGCCGTTCTCTACTACCGGTACACCGCCAATTCCATGATAGGTCATCATCCGGTCAACATCGGCAATGAGTGAGTCTGGGGTGACGGTCAGCACCTCACGCTGAATGATCTCAGACTCATGCTTGACCTTCCTGACTTCATCAGCCTCCTGTTCAGCGGTCATATTCCGGTGGATAACGGTTATTCCCCCTGCCCTGGCAAGAGCGACTGCCATGGCTGAGGTACTGACCGTGTCCATTGCCGCACTGACCAGAGGGATATTCAGAGGAATATTTCGTGAAAAACGGGTGCTGACATCCGCCTGATCCGGCTCCACTTCCGAAGCCGCCGGGATGAGCAGGACATCGTCAAATGTAAGTCCGGTTTCTGCCTGTAATTTTTCTATATACATATCAATGAACCATACTGACTGCCTTTAACACAAGTTCTTCCTGAACCATCGCCCTCCGGTCTCCGCCACATACCATGCCCCGAACACCGATGATATCAGGGTTGATACGTTTCAGGACTCCGATGTCTTCAAACTTTAATGACCCGGCGAGTGCGGTTTTGACTCCAAGTTTCCGGTTTAATGTGGTAAACTCGATTAACCTGGCTTCATTCATGAATTCAAAAGTAGATTTTCCATCCTTAATTCCCGTGTCTACCATCGAGATATCTGCACCTGCCTTTGCTGCAAGAGGTGCCATATCAAAGGGTGAGATGGTTTCGAGACGTTCCCAGTCAGAATACGCAGCAATGACAACATACTTCTCCGGGTAGGTCTCTTTTACCGCACGGGTAACAGACTGAATCAGCATCTCTGCCTCTTCGATGCCATCAAACATCAGCCCGACCTTAATATAATCTGCACCGGCTGCTGCAGCACCAAGGGCAGTAAGCGCTGCCCCTCCGGGTTTATAGTCAAAATCTCCAATGGCTGCACTGACAGGTTTATGGGTAAGATCTTTTATTGCCCTGATTATCCAGGGAAAAGAGGCTCCAAGGGATCCTTCTTCAGGACGTTTCACATCGACAATATCGGCAGAAAGTGCCTTCTTTGCTTCTTCTATTGTTGCTGGGCTGACAAGCAACTGCATACATTTTATGGAACCGGTATCTAAATAGTGATTACGTTTGTAATATGGACCTATATCTTGCCACAGACCTGAAAAACGGACTGATTGTTCATGGAAAGAGTGGTATGCGGGACAATTACGTTCCGGTCACCTCTTTGCACGCAGACACGGCTGAGCCGATCAGGTTTATCGAACAGGTCAGACCCCGATATGTATATATTGCAGATCTTGACCGGATATGTAAAACCGGGGATCATGATGCCCTGATACCTCATCTTGCAGAACGGACCGGACGCATCCTTCTCGATCGGGGATGCAGAGGGCCTGATGATCTGCTGCATATTCCTGGTGTCTGCAATGTTATTGGGACTGAGACTGCTGCAGACACCCTGGATCAATGTACCGGAGGTGTTCTTTCAGTGGACATAAAGGATGATCTCGTGATTCCCTGGGGGATTGATCCGGTTTTGTTTCTCTCATCATGTACCCGGTACCGGTTTGAAATGATCATCCTGCTCGATATCGGCAGGGTCGGGACCGGCCGGGGACTGAACACAGCGATGCTTGCTGCATTCAGGGCAGCATATCCCGGCCCTCTGCTCTGGGGTGGTGGTGTCTCGTCAGAAGAAGATCTGATCCACCTTGACAGGGCAGGGTTTGATGGGGCGATTCTTGCAACCGCTGTCCATACCGGCAGGATTCCAATCGAGTACATCAGGAGGGGTACATTCTGCTCGTGACGTTGGAAGGCATAGATGGAAGCGGAAAGACAACACTTCAAAAGGCATTGGGAGTGTACCTTTCTGATTTGAATCCGGTTATTACCTGTGAACCAGGTTCAACGTGGATTGGTGAGGCGGTCCGTCGTGCAATTCGTGAACATGCAGACCCGGTTGCCGAGGCTCTCCTTTTTATTGCTGATCATGCAGCCCATCTCCGGGAAATTATCCGGCCTGCTTTGTCAGAGGGTCGTCTGGTACTATCGGACCGGTACGTTGACAGCCGTCTTGTTTACCAGCAGGTTACTCTGGACGGGATACTCCCTGATCCACTCTCATGGCTCCGCGCTGTGCATGAGGGATGGACGATCATGCCGGATCTTACTATCCTGCTTACCGTTCCGGTTCAGGTCGCTCTGGAACGAACCGGTAAACGCGAGAGTGGAGAACATTTTGAGCAGGAGTCCGTTTTAACCAGAGTTCATGAGAATTATATGGACCTGGTTGATGAAGATCCAGCCCGGTTCCTCATCATCGACGGGACAATGCCACCGGATCATATCCTTCGGGTTGCAGGTGAGACGATCCGGTTCCGGTATAATGAGAGTAAGAAGAAGATAAAGAGAAAAAAGAATTAAATATTACTGCTCTATCGTTATCACCAGACTGTCACTGACTGGAATCAGATCGACACTGGCTCCTGCAACGGTGTAGGAGAGCTGGGGAATTACTGACCCCTCCGGAACCTCTATCTCTTCACCGTGCACGATGACAGTTTTTGGAACCGTTCTCAGACTCTCTTTTGGTAATGCCTCGACAGCCTGCATAAACCCCCTTGCCTTTCCTCTCAGTTTTGGACCGATGATACCCATGTCAAACTTCACGCCGCTGACAACCTGGGTCAACTCAGGCATACCGGTCTTCCAGGTAAGGGTACAATTGGATGCGGTTCCTGCATCTCCTGCATCGTTTATGTGAACCGTGGTATAGACGGTCGCCTTTCCGATTGGAGCATTCAGGGCAAGTCCTTTGTCATGCTTGTACCGGCGGATCTCGGAGATGACCTGCACCAGGATCTCACCTGAACGAAGTGCCTCCTCATCCTCGTACGAAAAGGTCACCCAGGGTTGTTGATGAACCGAACTTTCGTTAAAATATGACCATACTTCCTCTGCAAAATACGGGGTAAATGGCGCGAGCATCCGGCAGACTGCATCCATAGATGTCCGGATGGCAACACATGCCCCGTCACGATCTGGAGAATCCGAGTAGAGTCTGCCTTTTACTATCTCGATATAATTGTCTGCGAGCACATCCCAGGCAAACTCCCGTATGGCTTTGAGAGCTTTGTCAAACTGGTAGGTTTCGAGTGATTCAGAAACCTCACGAACGGTCTGACTTAATTTTGTTAAAAGCCACCGGTCCGCAAGAGCGGTCACTGGTGCATCTTCCCTGTACGGAGCACGGTCGAGCTGCATGAGGGCAAAGCGGGAGATATTCCACATCTTGGTCAGGAACCGGTTTGCTGCAACCACATCATTCCAATTGAACTGGATATCAGAACCGGTTGCTGCACCAAGGGCTGCCCACTGACGAAGGGAATCGGCACCGTACTGTTCAAGAATCTCCTCAGGGACTGTTACATTGCCCCTGCTCTTACTCATCTTAAACCCGTCTTCTCCCAGAACCATCCCATTGACAAGAATCTGTTCCCAGGGTTTTTTACCGGTAAGAGATACCGCCCGCAGAATGGTATAAAACGCCCAGGTTCGAATGATATCATGACCCTGTGGCCGGATCTGTGCAGGGAACAGGGGGGGAACCTTCTGACTCCCGTCCCAGCCGGTTACGTGCATCACCGAGATGGATGAGTC